>CAZDYZ010000886.1:0-14636 GCA_964509525.1 uncultured Acidobacteriaceae bacterium | reverse complement strand
CCCGGCGCAAGGCATCAAGTGTCGAGTCGGAATACTTGCACATTACGTCCACCCGCGCCTCACACCACCACCGCAGCTTCAGCGCCTCTAGGCAATCTGCCAGTTCGCGTGCGTGATCCTCGCCCATAAAAAAATTCATGTCATAAAACTGGACCGAGTCGGCCCCGTATTCCCGAGCAAGATGGCGAAGAATGGCTGCCGTCCGGCTGGGAGTCTCCAGCTTCTCGCGCGTACCGTAGGCCGCGTGGACTCCACAGAAGCTGCAGCGGAAGGGACAGCCAATGCTGGCGTGATGGACGGCAGTGCGTTTCCCGAAGAATGACGGACGCAGATACTTGTGCACCGGAATACGATGGAACGGACTCCAAGGAAATGAGTCCGGACCCTTCATCGGGCGTTCGGGGTTGTGGCGCCGGAGACCAAAAATGTCTTTATAGGAGAGACCCCTTATGTCCTCCAGATTTCTCTTTCCGCGGCGCGCATCTAGAAGCTCCAGGAGCGTGTCTTCTCCCTGGCCACGAACGGCAAAATCGACGTACTTCGCATTTAGCGCGGCATCTGGATAGATCGACGGGAAGTATCCACCCCAAACAATTGGCACATCGGGTCGCAGGCGGCGAACTTCACGGCTGGTTTCCATGGCTGCGACCATCTGTGGCCCGGGCATTACTGTTACACCTAGCAGTTCGGCTCGATGTTGATCGATCAACCGGAGAATCACGGCTGTCGGATCGTCTTCAATGTTGCCGTCCACAATTTCGTATTCCTCCCGGCCTTCAAGAACGGCAGCAAGCGCGAGAATCGAAAGCGGAAGCCGCCGATTGCGGGGTTTGGTCGCGCGGGGATTGAAAAGGATGATCACTTCTGTATCTCCGCAACATAAATCCTGAACTGCGAAGGTTCACGTCTACCTCGTAACTTGGCCAGCCAGGGCCGCATCGCCCAGCGAAAGCCATAGAATGGGGAGTAGATCATCCAATGCACCCTGAAGCTCTTCTCCAGAATGGCAAGCCACTCATCGGTGAGGTATTCCAGGCTCTTAACACTGTTGGAGGCAAAACCATACTTTGCAATGAACGCTTGCTCGCGCTCAGCTAACATCCTCTGCCCGCTTTTGTTGTTGGAATACCAGGCAGTGTCGGCGATGATTACCCTCCCGGTGGGACGCAGACAACGAATGGCCTCTCCAAGGGTTCGTGCATAGTCTTCCGAATAGTGAAAGGCCGCATTAAAAATTGCCAGGTCGAACTGGTCGTCAGTAAACGGGAGACGGTCCAGCTCAGCCTGAAAGCGGGGGAACAACGCGGGGAGGGTTTGCCTAAAGTGGACGGCAGCTCCGAGTCCGTCCTGAGCATTGGTCAACAAATCGATGGCTACAGGTCGATGTTCGCGCAGCGCGAGACGATAGCTCATCCACCCATTTCCTGCCCCCAGATCGAGAATCTTCATTCCACCAGGGTAGGCAGCTCCGATCGCAGTCAAGATCCTGTTCTCGAGGTATTGAAATGTCCGCGCACGTATCGCCCACTGAGACTCATTACGTCCGCTGAGGTCGCGGTACGGAAGTGCGAGATAGTATTCCGAATTCTCACTGCCACGGCCTTCCGCTTCTCGAACAGCCTGGTATTCCTTTCTGAAGCGTTCAAAATACGACTGTCGATCTGGCGGGAGGGCACGCCATATTCCGCTATGGTTTAGCAAGAGGAATAAGCAACCTGGGCAGCGGAAACAGCACTCACCAGTCTCAGAGCCCGATACCTGCTCAAGCAGGTCACCGCAACGCGGACATTGCAGCCTCAGATCCCAGATCGGCTCCTGGAAACCCGGCGAAGCGGACTCTGGCAAGCGAGCGGTTCTCAACATGATGAGGTCCTCTCGAAACACAGCAATACGTGGTCGCCTATCCCCCGGAATAGCGGCCAACCCGATACCAATGCATCGATCGCGCGAAGCCGAGCAAGAATCCACGGATAGCGTCGAACCAGGGGCTCCAGGTAGGATGGCGGTACGGTGATTCCGATCCCCCAGCACGACCGCAGAATGAAAAATGGCGAGAACAGCTTGCGTAGCTTTCTGACCGTGGGGTATTGAACTTCTACCGCGAGCCTCCCGGGACTCGCGGTAGAGCGTTCTTTCCACCTGCGGAATATCCGGCCAGTTTTTCCGCGGGTAAGAAACCAGAGAATTTCCCACAGGCACACTCGGTTCCAGACGCACAACAGGAAACGGCCACCCGGTTCAACGAGGGTTGCCAGTTGCCGCCCCACGGCAGCAATGTCTGCAACACAGTTAAGTCCGGAAAAGTTGGAGAAAATGCCGTCGAACGGGCCAAAAAGCAGGGCATCGCCGATGTATTCAGTTGGCAAGACCTCAAACCGTACACGTGACCCTGGAGCTTCGACCCTGCGACGACGAGTCGCGACCGAGATCATCTTCTCCGACGCATCACATGCGAAGACGGAAAAACCAAGCCGCGCAAAAAACAGGGCATCCTCGCCTGTTCCACAATTCAATTCCAGGATGTGGTCACCGCGCTGGAAGGTCCGGCTGGCAACCGTCCACACAGCCTGTCGCTGGGCCAGCCCGATCAGCGAATGCGTGAAGATGCCATCGTACTGCTCCGCCACGCTGTCAAAGGCACGGCCCGCCTGATGCCGAACGACTGCAGTTTGGGAGGTCATACTTCGACCTCCGCGAACGATGACATCATGGCCGCGCGCGTCGTGTGGATTCGAAGCTGGAGATCGGCCACAGCCTGGGAATCGGATTGACTCCTGTTCCGCAAACGGGACAACGCAACTTCGTCGCGCAGCAAGCGATCGGCGCATTCATAGAACTTGCGTGAATGCCGCCCCCTTATCATCAAATCGCGGTCCGAGCTTTCGGTCCAGGGTCGGACTTGCACCAGCCGGTCGGCGACTCTGTCGAAGTGCGGAGTACCTTTGATGGGATACGCCACCGTGGTGAAAAAAATATCAGGGTTGGCGCGCTTGACATGCGTGATCGTCGCCTCGATGTCTTGCAGCTCCTCACCTTCATAACCCCACATCAGAAACATTCCGCTCTGGATTCCGCGGGACCGACTCAGCTCTACGGCCTTTTGCACTTGTTCGACCTTGACGCCGCGTTCCATAGCATCGAGGATTCGTTGTGATCCACTTTCGGAGCCGATCCAGATTCGAAAACAGCCCAGTTCGGCAAGCAGGTCCACGATTTCTTCGTTCAAGCGGTCAGCCCGGGAAATACATTCGAAGGGAATACGGAGCGCACGGCGGCGCATTTCCGCAGCGTAGGCGCGAATCCAGCCGTGGTGAATCGTGAACACGTCATCGGCCACCCAGGCCATGTCAGGGGAGTATTCCTCGAGCAGCCATTCCACTTCGTCAACCACGAGAGAGGCACTGCGCCTGCGGTGAGTTTGCCCATAGACCTGGTGGCTGCACCAGCGGCATTTATAGGGGCATCCGCGCGCCGTGATGAATGACACAGAACCTTGGCCGTGTGCATCCCGCCACGTGCGCACGTATCGGTCGAGGTTGATCGCATCCCGTGCTGGCCAGGGCTGGGCATCTAATTTGGTGATCTGTGCACGGGGAGCCGTCTGGTGCATCAGCCCGTGCTCATCCAAAAAGGCGATTCCCGGAATTCCTGCGAAGGAATTGCCGTCTCCGTGGCGCAACGCACGCAGGAGATCTTCCATCGTGATCTCGCCTTCGCCCAGGACTACGAAGTCCGCGCCTGACTTTAGATAATCCAGCGCATAAGCACCCGGTTCAGGGCCTCCCACAACAGTTCGCCATCCGGTTTCATGGGCCACTCGCAGAATGTCGATAACGGTCCTGCGCGTCATCAGGTTGGCGTAGACACCGAGCACGGAGGGCTTTTCCGACACGAGATGCCGGAACAGCAGATCGCGGGTGGAAAAAGTTGTGTCGAAAACATCAACATCAAATCCCTGTTGCCGTAAGTGAGAGCAGAGATAGAGAATCCCCAGAGGCGGGTAAGGCTTCATGATCTGAAGTTCCTTGGGATCTTCGAACAGGAAATAACCGTGCGTGAGAAGCAAGTCCGCCACCTACGCCTCCCTCGCTGCATGCACCAGATATTGGATGGGAACGATCCGAGATTCTCCGCCTGCGACCGGTTGCAGGTTATCAGGGCTGAGGCTCGTAGCGTCTGCATTGCGCGTCTGGGGCTCAAGCTCGATGACGCGTCGCCATAACCTCGAGACTCGATCAGGTTCAATAACAGCCGATTGCGTTCTGTGCCAGGAATCCACCTCCGCGTGAAGAGCATCACGAAGAGCACGATAGAATTCGTCGGTGTAGGCAGCCTCAAACATTACACACAGGTCGTCACTGTCGGTCCAATTTCGCTTACGTCCTAGCTCAGCCCGAACTTTCTCGTAGAAGCGTGTATTCGGTAACGGATAAGAAACGGAAATCCCGATGTCATCTGGCCGCGTAGCCCGAACTAGCGAAACGGTCTGTTGGATCTGGGGCCAGGATTCACCTGGATAACCAAATTGAAGGAAATAACAGGCGCGAATCCCAGCCTCCCTAAGATGGGCTCTGGCTTCGAAAACCTCCTCGACACGCAACCCCTTATCCATCGCATCGAGGATCTCCTGAGAGCCGGACTCCACTCCCATCCACACCTCCGCACAACCGGCCCGCCTTAACGCCTTGACGGTTTCGGCCGCCATAAGGTCGGCACGAGACTGGATCTTGAAGGGCATCGTGCAGCCCCTCGTTTCCATTTCATCTGCAAACTGACAGGCCCAACGATGATTCAAGGCAAATACATCGTCTCCAAACCAGAGATGGTCGGCGCCATAGATACTTTTCAGCTCCAGTATTTCCTCGGCAACCGTGCCAGGTGCACGAACGTGGAAACGGTCACCGGAGATTGGCTTGGCGCACCAGTTGCATCGGTAAGGGCAACCTCGACTCGCAACCAGGTTGAGCGAGAAATATCCATGGGCGGACATCCATGCTTCACGGTAGGGCCGCATGTCGATCAAGTCTCGCGCCGGGGCCGGAAGGATGTTCCACGGTGTCCTCCTTGGAGTCACGGTGTTTCTCAGCACTTGTTTGCCTGCTGCGTCCAGCCTGACCAGCCCGGCAACGGCGGTGGTATCGCCTGATCCGAGCAACGCCCGGCATAGCTCCGTTAGCGTGGTTTCTGCCTCGCCGAGTAAAACCCAGTTAGCCCCTTGACGCAGATACTCGTCCGCATGATCACTTGCGTCAGAACCATGCATGATGACCGTTGCTCCGAAACGGCGCGCGTCGTCCGTCATCCGCCATGCGACTTCACGCATTCGGGTCAGGCACATCTTCGAGAGAAAATTGAAATCGTCTTCGTAAATGACCACAAATTTGGGCTGGCAGCGCCTGAGGATCGCGGGAAATTCTCTCGGGTCGCGTAACATGGTGTCGAAAACCGACACGGACACCCCGCAAGAGCGCAGGACCGACGCCGCGTACAAGGTCCCCAATGGCGGATACGGCTGCATTTTCCGCACCTGCTTGCGGTCATAGCGGAGATGGTAAGAATGTGTGAGTAAAACTTCCGCCACAAGTCACCTCAGACTTGACTCTTCTTCAGCATGCACTTGCCGCTTGTTTGGGCAATTCTTGACCCGTCACCAGCGACCGGCGTTCAGCCACCTTCTCCATGGAACGCGCCAGCCATAACTCCCAAGGGAAGAAATAGCGATTCGACCGTACTCTCCAACGCACTGGTGCTCGAACTATCCTGCGCACACTGCGACGTAACAGGGGATGACTTCCATTGTTTCGATAAATTTCGCTGCTCAGCAGAAAGTAATCGAGGGAGCGTTGAAGACGTGCCAATTCCCTTCCCTGTAACCAAGGCAGCAAGTTTGCCCCGAGCGGCATATTCATCCACTCCCTCAAGGACATGGGTTCGCGGACGCCCAAGGCCCGTAATTGCGGCCAGATTGGGATTCCGGGATAAGGCGTAAACAGGTTTGGAGAAAAGCTCACGTTCTGAAACTGTCGCGCGATTTCGTTCATAGTGCGAAATGTTGTCGCACGGTCTGCCTCGGTTTCGCCGGGGTACCCGAAGATCAGGTTGAAGGTCACTTTTATTCCCGCCAGTTGCGCCTTGCGTGCGGTCTCAAACATCTCGTTGACACGTTGATGCCGCTTGTTCATGAGCTTGAGGACGCTCTCTGACGTTGATTCCGTACCGAAACCCATGTGGGAGACGCCACTCTGTCCGAGCAGCCGAACCTCGTCTTCGCTCATGCGACACAGAAAGTCAGTCGAGGCCTGGAAGGTCCAACGGAACTTCACGCCGGAGTCTGCAATGCCACGTGCAATCTCAAGCGCGCGACGCAGGTCAACCGGGAAATTCGAATCCAGCAGCGCGACTTCTTCAATGCGATAGCGAATCACGAGATCGGCCAGTTCCCCGACCACCCGTTCTGCCGGGAGTGCATTGAATCGGCGCTTGTAAAAAACCATGTCTGTGCAGTAATTGCAGGCATAAGGACAACCGACGCTTGTCGCGTATGTGAGTTTGCGGACGCCACAGATCCGTTCATAAGCGTCAAAGTCAACCATTTCAAACGCCGGCGTGGGTAGATTTTCCAGCCGTTCTACCCGGCGCTCGGGATTGTGTTGCCGATGGCCGTTGCTCTTCCATGAGAGTCCCTGAATAGCTTCGAGCGACCGTCTCTCGGCTAGCGCTTCAGCGACCTCCAGTAATGTCAACTCTCCCTGGCCGCGTACGATCGCGTCGACGAATCCTTCCTTCAGCGTCTCATCGGGAAGCAGGCTCGGATGCCATCCTCCAAGAATGATAGGGAGTTTCGGGAACAGCTCCTTCACTGCAGTTGCTATCTCAATGGCACCTTTGATCATGGGTCCGGTCAGCAAGGAGATTCCCAGACACAAAGCGTCCGCGGCTTCGATGAGAACGCGGTCCTTGCAGGCCGGTTCGACAGCCGCGTCTATAACCACAACCTCGAAGTCCGCCGCTCGTAGAGTCGATGCCAGAGATAGAAGGCAAAGGGGAGCGCTCAGTGGCGGTCCCTCGTAGGCGGGATAAAAGAGTACAACCTTGCCTCTCATGAGCAGGCCACCTGTGCTGCTGTGGCGGGTTCCAAGCGCTTGGCATCGACAGCGGGCTTCATCGCCGTCGTCTTCTGCTTCAACTTATCGTTGAGCCACAGCTCAATGGGAAACTCGAGAATGTCTCTGTTGAGTCGCCAGCGAGCCGGCAGGGAAATGCATCTCTGAACCAGGCGGGTGACTTTCCCACGTCGATCGGCAGCGATGGGAACACGATCGAAAGCGATGCGCAGGTAGTCGCGCATGACTTGCAGCCTGTGATGCTCAGAATCAGTGAGCCACGGCAGTCGGGTATATCGGGGGAAGAAATCGGCCCAACCTTCAAAGGAAGTGGGCACCTCGATGCCAATCTCCTCAGCTTTCGCCATGATGGGAGCGCCCGGGTAGGGGGTAAAAATGTTCGTCCAAAACTCGGCTCCCGGGAACCGCCCGCAGACATCCATGATGAAACGGACGGTCTCCTGCCTTTCGGCTCTCCCTTCCCCAGGAAAAGCGAAGATGATGTTGAACGACGGGCGTATGCCTGCTGCCAGACAGCGCGCCGCACTCTCGTAGATTGAGTCGAAATCCTGAAAGTCCTTGTTCATCGCCTTCAGGATCTTCGGTGAACCCGACTCGGCGCCCTGACAGATCTGTCGCAGTCCGCTGCGTCGTAACAGCTTGAGGTCTTCGAGCGAGAGCCGCGCCACCAGATTGGTTGTCGCTTGAATGCTCCACTGAAAGTCTGCGCCTGCCCCGACGAGCCCCGCTGCGATAGCTCGGGCACGATCGAGATCAACCAGAAAGTTGTCATCCACGACCCAGAGCAATTCCAGGTTGTAGCGTGTGGTCAGGTCGACGGTCTCTTCGACGAATTGTTCCGGGGGCAGCGCGTTCCACTTCCGACCGTACACCCCAGCGTTGGTGCAATAAGCACAATTGAAGGGACACGCGAGACTGGAGGTATACATCGCCCAACGGCGGCCACAACAGCGTTCGTAGGCGTCAAAATCCGCCAAATGATATGCCTTTGGCGGCAGGTCAACGATCAGTCTGAGCGGCCGTTCCGCAGTAAAAATAAGCTTGCCATTCCTCTTGAATCCGATGCCGGCAACCAGATCGGGAACCGATCTGCTTTCGATGTGTTGTACGAGTTCGAGGAGAGCGTCCTCACCTTGGCCCCGAACCACGTAGTCGACGTAAGATGCCTCTAGAGTTTGTGTCGGCAATAACGATGGATGCCATCCACCCAGAATGATCGGAAACCCCGCATCCCAATTTTTTATTGCACGTGCGATCTCGACTGTCTCTCGAATCATCGGGCCGGTCACGAGTGAGATTCCGAGACACAAGGCGTCGCGCACTTCTTCCAGAACACGCTGTTTATAGTGCGGAGTAATCGTGGAGTCGATCAGGACAACTTGATAGCCGGACCGCAATAGGGGAGTTGCTACCGCGAGAATGCCGAGCGGCGCTGTCGCTTCGCTGCTTGCAAACGAAGGGAAAAAGAATACAACTTTTTTCGACATCGCGTTTCTCCCACGTGCCGAAATATAAGTTCGCCACAAACCAGGTTTGTCACGATGATGTAAACGAATTGTGATGTTTTTCCCCAGACTGACTCACCTCCAAGAATTCGCGCTACAGTGATGCTTGAACAGGTGCAACGATGAGGTTCTTCGACATCAACGCCGCATCGCTGTCTTATCGGCATACTTTGGAGCTTGCCGGGGTTCGCTGCGATCTAAGAACAAACAGTGACCAATTGGGGGCCACGCTCGCTCGCTGGTGTGTTGTCGAATCCGTACAGTGCGAATGCAAATTTCGCATGCAAGTATTGGTTGCCGCGGAAACAGACGAGATTGTCGAAGGCGCCCGTTTCCGCGGCATGCATCATGTCGTTGTCGCGTCATTCGGACTGCCAAACGCCTTTGTCTTCGATTTGCTTCGCCGCGACATTGCCGCAATCGTTTCCCAACGGCTCGCGTTGGATCCCCAGTTCTGGGACGAATTATTGCTGCCGATTGCTATCGGAGTGCTGGGAGCTGCCGTGGGCATCGTCCCTGTCCATTGCGCTTGCCTGTCGATCGCCGACGAAGGCCTGCTTGTGGCCGGGGTTTCGGGCGCCGGTAAGTCCACTCTGTCCGCGGCGATGGCGCAGTGCGGTTTCGACTACGTGTCCGACGACTGGACATACTTTTCCGGGGAAAGTCGAAAATTCGTCGCCCACGGTATGACAGCTCGCATGAAGTTATTGCCGGATGCGATCGTGCTCTTCCCGGGTTTGGAGAGGCATTCGCTTCGCAGCTCATTGAATGGTGAGCTGGCATATGAGGTACCCGCCAGTGCTTTTGGTGCTCGTCTTCGACGATTCTGTGAACCACGGTGGGGCGTTTTTCTCGAGCGAACCTCAGAAACCTCGGGCAGCGAGTTCACCAGAATTCCAAAATGCCAAGTGCGCCACTACATCGAGTCGAGTGTTGAAAGGCTGCCCAGTCAACTAAATGACTCGGTAAGGGATCGAACAGAGATCCTGGACCGCATTGCCGCGCTGCCATGGTGGAGATTCCGTTATGGTGGTGCTCCACAGTTCGCTGCTCGTGAACTTCTCTCGTTTGTCTCCGCACAAGAGCAGGAAGTGACCGTATGAGCGCCGGGAACACGCTTGTGCCCGATCTTCTGCGCCGATTTGTTCCGGCACGGCATGTTTCCAACATCCTTGCAGGGAACATCTGCGTGCGGCTCGAAACAAACGATCCATCGATTATCGCGGCGATGGCTAGGATTGCAGCGCCTCCATGCCAGGAGAATGCCAAGCTTTCCTTTTCTTGGAGGCTGATCAGAGATGAAGAGGCTCCGTGCGGCGGGCAGGAAGTCACAATCCTCTCTTCCGGTCCCTTGAGCACATTGCTGTTGGGGGCCGGAACCGTGATCGTCGTCGATCGAGAACGGTGCGAGGTTTTAGGGTTCATCGCTGCAGACGTGGCAGAGAAAGAGCTAACAAGAATTTGGTTTCCCCTCCTCCTCAGCCTTCTCAAACCGACGGAGAGCGGAGTACCTCAGTGACCGCCAGCCAACAGGTGGTACGACAGAATGTCTTGTACAGCGTGCTCGACTACATTGCCCAACCGGCAATGATGATTTTGGCTGCCCCCGTTTTGCTGAAAACGCTAGGCATGCGGCAGTATGGCGCCTGGATGCTGGTCAACTCAATCGCCGCAACTGCCGGCGGCTTGGGAGGGGGATTCGGCGACGGCGCTACCAGGTTCATTTCCATGTATCGCGGCCGCAATGATAACGATGGGGTGGCACGGTCGCTCGCGGCTGCTTTGGTCATCAATGCCACTTTGGGTGTCATGCTGGCCATCGGACTGATGGCAGGCGCACCTTTGCTCATCGGCCACGTATTCCACATTGAATCAGACCTCCGCGGTGAGGGCATCGTTGCCGTTCGAATCAGCGCCTTCGTGTTGCTGCTCCGGTTGACGCAGGCGGTGTTCATGTCGGCGGCCCGAGGTTACGAGCGCTATCGGCCTGTGGTTGCAACCTCGGTGAGTTCGCGGGTTCTGATTATGGTTTTGGCTGTCGTCCTGGCAGCCTGCGGCTTCGGTCTCGTGGGAATACTCTGGGCTACCCTGACGGTTGAATCTGCGAACCTCCTCGCCTTGGCAATGATCGTGTGCGCGATTTTAAAAGTGCGCAGCCTGCCTACATCCGTGCTGCGGATGGGGGTGCGGGAAGTTTCCTCCTTCGGGGCATTTACCTGGCTCAAATCGGTCATGGGCGTTTTGTTTGGCTATGCCGACAGGCTGATTGTCGCAGCCTTGTTGGGAACCGGCCCCCTGGCGCTCTTCGTCCTGTGCAACCAAATTACCCAGCCGATTCAGGCACTATTGGCGTCTGGCTTCAACTTTATGTTTCCCAATGTTAGTGCGCGAAGTGCAGCGGGGAAATGGACTGAATGCCAGAGTAGCTACCGAGCAGCCACCTGGGTGGGCATTTCAATCGTCGTCGCTATCTGCTTACCAATGATATTTATGGCCCGCACCGTCCTGGCGCTGTGGCTAGGTCCAGAAGTCGCGGAGAAATGCCGCGGGTTGCTGATTGCCATGACGATTGGAAACGGTCTGCTTGCCATTTGCGTTGTCCCCCATTACACCGCGCTGGCGCTCGGGCGGTCACGGTCTCTGGCCTGTATGAATTTCGCTGCTGGCACCGCCTCACTCATTGGTGTTTACCTGTTCGTGCGACATGCAGGACTCGTTGGAGGTGGTTTAGGGAAAGTGTTCGCTGGGCTGATATCGCTTTCCGCCTTTGCGATCGTCCGCCCGGTATTTAAGTTGAGCTGAGTATTACGGATCAAATCTGATGAGTGCTCCTTCCTCAATTCGTTTCTCTCGGGCCTACTGGGATGCAGCCGCTGATACCTACGAACAAGACTTCACTTCTACGGTGGTCGGCCAGTTGCTTCGCGCTGCGGTTTGGCGTGAACTCGAGTGCATCTTTTCCCGTGGACAGAGGATCCTGGAGCTGAACTGCGGCACTGGCCTCGATGCCGTACACCTGGCGGAAAGAGGATTAAGAGTCCTGGCGTGCGACGTTTCCCAACGTATGATCGAACTTGCTCGTCAACGGGCCAGTACATCGGAACTTCGCCAGAAGATCGATTTTCGAGTATTGGCCACCGAAGAGCTAGGCGTGCTCTTTAGTGAAGGTCCTTTCGACGGAGCCTTCTCCAATTTCTCTGGTTTGAACTGTGTGGAGAACCTGGCGGAGGTGCGCAAGAACCTGTCTCACCTGATCAAGCCCGGCGGTTCAGCGGTTCTTTGTATGTTGGGCCGTTTCGTCCCGTGGGAAATACTCTGGTTCCTGGCGCGTGGGGATGGGAGCAAGGCGATGCGCCGATTTCAATCTCAAAGCGCTTTTTGTCCGCAAAGTGGCGCGCTCAAAGTCTATTACAGGTCAAAATCGGAGATCACCTCTTTGTTTATGCCGGAGTTCCGACTGCGAAAGTGGAAAGGAATCGGTATCGCCGTTCCCCCTCCTTACTTGGAGCGCTGGGTGCGGCGATTTCCGAACTTTACAAAAGCGCTGGATCAAGCTGACCGCCTGCTCGGCGGCCTGGCGATTTTTCGCAATATGTCCGACCTTGTGCTTCTGGAATTCGAGCACCGCGGAACCATGCCGGGACGCCAATGAGCATCGTGGGGCAAATTCGTAAATCCATACGGCGACTCGTTCTGGGAGCCGACGACTTTCCCCAGCAGTGTGCGGTTGGGATGTGCGATCCCCAGTCGGAGGTGGCGGTGTGGTTGCACGGACTGGGCCCTCCTTGCGACGTTACCAACAGCAATCTCATGGCCTGCGGCGCGCCTCTTATCATTGGTGTCGGACTTGCCGAGCGACAGTCCTTCAGGGAGTGCAGGCGGTTGTCTCTGCATTTTCGGGAACGCCACGGAAGCGGCAGGCTGCTTGGCAAAATTGCACTTCAGTTCAGGTCTGTGGTCGGTGCCGGCGATCGAGATTTGTACCTGTTTCAGGCTCGAAACTCGAGGAACTATTGTTTACCCATACTCCGACTTTGGGGATGCTATCTTCAGTATGCCCATCAACGGTCTCGCGGCACGAAACCGGATGTCCCCATTACGGTGCGTGAGATACATGCCATGGTTGTGTTTTACATTTGTCCGCGGCCCGTGGGACTGGTGAGCGTCGCCGATACAACCGCCAACATGTTTCCGATGAATTTAATGGGGCCAATCGGAAATGACTATTTTTGCTTCGCGCTGAATAGCTCGACGCCGGCTTGCCACCTCGTCGAACGATCAGGCTCCATTGCATTGAGCAGCATTCCGCTGGAGCAAAGCGCAGTGGCTTACCGGCTTGGAAAGAATCACCGAAAAGAATCTATCGAGTGGCATCAGCTTCCGTTTGCAACTAAGACGTCAAGCAAATTCGGTCTTCCTGTTCCGGAATTTTCTTTGCGAGTTAGGGAGATGCAGATTGAGCAAGTTCGACAACTCGGAAGCCACACCTTGTTTGTGGCACGCACCATCCAGGACGAACTCTGGAACACTGGATCGCAATTCTTTGTTGTGCATGGCATTTATCAGGCCCGCAGGGAAAGAATGCATCGCCGCTGGTCGACCGTAGCCAACCCGCAATCCCACAGCTAAGCTTCCGGGCCTACCCCCCCGGCAATCATTTCGAAAAGATCAACTCGGACAAGCTCAGCACTAGGTAAATATTTTTTGGACAATTTGCTGTCGCCACCCGGGGATGTGCAGCACTTCATTCTTTCTCAAGAGAACTGACGTCTCAGAGGTTTTTACAAATAAGTCACAATTCGGAAATTGTGCAGTGACAACTGTCAGATTGTGCCCAGCTATGTTGGCAGCGTCGAGAACAATTATGAATCGACGATTGGCAGAGGCTGTGATCGCCACATTCCGCGACGATGATGAAGACATGAAACGCGGGCGACTCGTAGCCTTCCATATTCACGATTGGCGCCGCACCTTGCACTGGTTGGATGCAAGTGGACTTGCTCTGTACTTCTTTGACCGGCTCAAGTCGCTCGGGTTGGAACAGGCAATTCCCGCCGAAATACTGGCCGGACTAAGATCGCGTCTCAGAGACAACCAGCAGCGTACGGCTGACCTTTTTGCCGAATTCCTGCGGATCAATCAAGCGCTCCAAAAAGCTGGTCTTCGCTACGTCAACCTAAAGGGCTTCACGCTGGTACCCAATTATTGCCCGGAGCCGTCGCTGCGTTGTCAGTTCGATCTAGACTTTCTCGTGTCTTCACCGGATGCGCTCTGCTGTTGTGCAGTACTCGAAGCAACTGGGTATGTCCTCGCCGGAAGCAACGGGAACATCCTGGAGTTCAAGGCAGGCTCTCCACAGGTACCTTCGATCAGCGACCTCTACAAGAAAAAGTCTCAGCGCAGTGTGGAAGTGCACTGTGTTTCGTCGCCCCCCGAAGCCGTCAGGTTGGAAGCTAATCCGCTCGCCCGATGCCGGACGCAAGTTTGGAATGGGGCTGACTTTCCAGGGCTCTCCGACGTCGACATGTTCTTGGCGCAGGCGCGTCACGTGTTGCGTCATGTCAGGAGTGAATGGACACGTATTTCTTGGCTGCTTGAATTCAGGACCTTCGTTCTCTCCCGGCAGAGCGACGTCAACTTCTGGCACGAGGTCCATGATCAGGCGACAGCTACCATGGACGACCCGCTTTCGGTCGGAGTCGCCATTTGGATGGCAACAGAGGCTTTTGGAGATTTCGCACCGCGTGCACTGACTGATTGGAGCCTTGACACAATTCCGACACGGGTGCGCTTGTGGCTTGAATGTTACGGCCGGATGGTCCTCTTAAGTGACTTCCCGGGAACCAAGCTCTATCTCTTACTTGATGGCGAATTATCACGCAATAAGAAGACAGCAAACAAGGCGAGCCTCAAGAGGCTGTTTCCGCTGCATCGTCCGCCCCCTATTACCTTCGTTCCTGGCAAAGGAATAGGCCAGAAAACTCGCAAGGCTTTTGCCGAAGCCGCT
>CAZDYZ010000885.1:0-3937 GCA_964509525.1 uncultured Acidobacteriaceae bacterium | reverse complement strand
CACTTCCGCGCCGAGGTGGACCTGTTCGGGACGTTGTAAATCTGCCGGCTTCAACGCCAGCAGCAGCTTGATTCCAAAGTCAGCGGCCAGAAGTGCGAGCAGGCTGCCAAAGAAGCTGAGGAGCAGGCTTTCCACAATCATCTGTACAAGCAAGCGCAACCGGCTGGCTCCGACCGCCTTGCGAATGGCAAGCTCTCGCTGTCGTGCCATGGCGCGCGTTAACAGCAGGTTGGCAAGGTTTGCGCACGCAAGTAGCAGAATCAGCCCTACCGCTGCCAGCAGAACGAGCAGATTGCGACGCAGTTCTTTGCCTACATCTTCCACATACACCGGGAAGACATTGACGCCAAAGCCTGCGTTGAGCGCGGGGTTCTGCTCCTCCAGGCGCTCGCCAATAACATTCATCTCCTGACGTGCCTGGTCCAGCGAGACACCCGGACGAAGCCGGGCAAAGACCTGCATCTTAAGCCGGTTCAGCTCCGGCTCGCTCCGCTGCATTACAGGCTCATAGGGAATCCAGACATCGGGCTTACGCTGTTCGCCCCCTTCGCGTGTTGAGGGCAGGTGGAAGCTGGCCGGAAGTACCCCTACCACTGTGTAAGAAGTGTCGTTGAGGGTGAGTGTCTCACTCAGCACTGCCGGGCTTCCCCCGAAATGGCTCATCCAATACGGATAGCTCAAGATAGCGACGTGGTTGCGTAAAGGATCGGCGTCGGCATAATCGAATGTGTTGCCCAGGAGAGCCTTGACACCCAGCACATTGAAGAAGTTTGCCGACACGCGAGCACCGGCGACCCGTTCTGGTTCGCCAGTGCCAGTCCGGTTCAGACTGACATCTTCGAAACCAGCTATGCCCTCGAACGAACTCTGCTGCCGCACCCATTCAGCAAAGTTGGTGTACGCCGCCGGAACGCGATCGCCGACCATCGCTCCCAGGGTAGGATTTTTCTCCCAGACCAGAACCAGCCGGGCGGGATCGCGGTAGGGCAGCTTGCGCAGCAGAACCGCGTCTACGACGCTGAACACCGCAGTGTTGGCACCGATTCCCAACGCCAGTACTACGATCACCACTATGTAAAAGATGGGCGACTTTCGCATCAGCCGCAGGCCAAAACGCACGTGCTGGAACAGGCTGTTCATGCCGGGTCTATCTCCGCCGCGCAACCCGCTTGCAGGACCCCAGGACCCTGGACGTGATGGTAGGCACCCGAACCGGGGAATCGCACTTGTGTCATCCGATTCCAGTAAGCCATCGTTCGCTCTAATCCGGTTCCTGGTGTCAGCGTATTATCTTCCAGCCCGGCTCGGAAACCTGGGTATTCCAACAGGTTAAGGCATCGCATGCGATGTTTCCCGTTCTCGTCTCCAGCGTAGCATCGGAAAGTAACAGGTGACAGCTGATAATGACTCGTCGTTCTGTGCTGACCATGAGATCTGAAATCCACAGGGTCCCTCCGCGCCATCCGGGTTGAAGCTCGCTACCACTTGTAGCGGTATCGATTTGCGGATGATTGCGATTGGACACAGTCACTGGCAGTGCGATCACATCTTCTCCACCTACTGCCTGTAAACTCTGGCTTCCCAGCCCTTCAGCTTCAGCATCACTGTTTTCTGTTCCGCACTGCCCAGATTCGAGATCTGCAACTGTCCGGCAGCGAGGCCGCCCGGCACCCGGTAAGCGATGTTGTCTCCCGAAAAGTTCAGGATGACGAGGTATTTGTCTTTTCCCAGGGTTCGCGTGTAGGCGAACACTTTCGTGTTCTGCGGATCCAGATCCCTGTAGTCGCCATAGATCAAGGCCGGCGTCTTCTCCCGGAACCTAGCCATCTTGGAGAAATAGTTGTAGACGGAGTTGGGATCGCTCATCTGCTGCTGGGCATTAATCTCCTTGTAATTCGGGTTGACCGCCAGCCACGAATGTGCCGCAGTGGTGAAGCCTGCGTTGGGCGAGCTGTCCCACTGCATTGGGGTGCGGGCATGGTCCCGGCTGGTCTTGCGAAGGTTGGCAATGTAGTCGTCCGCCTGCACCTTTCCGGTGAGAACGTCCGCTTTCCATGCATTCTTCGCCTCGATATCATCGAACTCCTCGATGTGGGTGAAGGGGTAGTTTGTCATCCCCAATTCGTCGCCCTGGTATATAAACGGCGTGCCCTTTAAGGTCAGCAACATCGTCGCCAGCAGCTTTGCCGATGGGACACGGAAAGCAGGCGAGTCATCGCCAAAAGCCGACACCACTCGCGGATTGTCATGATTCGAGAGGAAGACAGTGTTCCAGCTATGCACATCCAGTGCCTTGTCCTGCGCCGTGTAGATGGCTTTCAGCTCCGGTAAGCTCCAGTTGCGCCATTGGCGGCCGTCGCGATTCAGCCGCACCGCGTCAAAGTTGAAGATCATGTTGAGCTCGTTACGTCGCTCGTCGACCAATGTCGGGGTCTGGTCGAGCGTGACGCCAAACGCCTCGCCCACCGTCATCACGTCGTACTTCGACAGCACCTCGCGGTTCATTTCCTGCAGGTAGTCATGCAGGTGCGGACCCATAGCATAAAAGTATTGTGGACGTTTCAGGTATTCTGGTGGCAGATCAGGCAGCCCTTCGCGCTTCGAAATGAATGGAATCACGTCCATGCGAAATCCGTCGACACCCTTGTCCAGCCAGAATTTCATCAGCTCATAAACTTCCTGGCGAACTTTGGGATTCTCCCAGTTCAGATCAGGCTGCTTCTCGGCAAACAGGTGCAGGTAGTACCCGTTGGTGGCGGGATCCAGCTTCCACGCCGAACCGGAAAAGAAGGACACCCAGTTGTTGGGCTCGTGACTATCTTTGGAGGGACGCCAGATGTAGTAGTCGCGATACGGATTGTCTTTCGATTTGCGGCTTTCGACGAACCATGCGTGCTCGTCGCTGGAGTGATTTACCACCAGATCGAGAATAAGCCTCATGTTGCGCTGCTTGACGCCGTTCAACAGCTCATCGAAATCGGCCATCGTGCCGAACTCCGCCATCACCTTGCGGTAGTCGCGAATGTCGTATCCGTTGTCGGCGTTTGGGGAATCGTAGTGCGGACTGAGCCAGATAACGTTGACGCCAAGTCCCTGAATGTAATCCAGCTTCGACGTGATGCCCCTCAGGTCTCCGATGCCGTCACCGTTGGAATCCTTGAACGATCGCGGATACACCTGATAAACAATGGCCTCCTTCCACCACTTCGGCTGATAGCCGTTGGCGGTGGCGGCTTGGGAAGAGCTGGCGGGGATTCTGGTAACGTTGTCTCCTGCTGCCGCGAACAACATTAGGGACGTAACTGCCAGGGCAGGAACGACACAAGCGTTCACCGGATTCATCCTCGGAAGCAGGTTCGGTTGCGCAAGAGCGATTCTATACTTTTGAGGGGCCACGCTTCCGTCGCTGCTGCAAGCGTACGCCGAGCCTGGGTCCGCCCGACTCTTCGCAAATTGCTGATCCTGCCGTAGCATGGTCGAGCATATTTCAGTCCTATAGAACACGAGGGCTCTTTGCACGTTCCTGCAACCGGTGCTGTTTGTAACGCGACCAGAGAGGCTCCCAATCCTGTTCCGCTGTTTCCTCTTGAGCACATACTGCCGTTTGCGCTGGTAACGACCCTGTTCTTCCTCTGGGGAATGTCCAATAACCTCACTGACATTCTGGTGCAGCAGTTCAAGAAGTCATTCGAGCTTTCGCCACTACAGGCGCAACTGGTACAAACCGCCGTCTTCTTCGGCTATTTCTCTATGGCAATGCCGTCAGCGCTGCTGATGCGGCGCTTCGGATACAAATCCGGCATCCTCTCCGGACTGTGCATGTTCGGAACCGGCATGCTGCTATTCTGGCCTGCCGCGATAATTGGTCGCTATGCGCCCTTCCTGATGGCGCTATTCGTCGTGGGATGTGGCTCAGCAATCCTGGAAACCGCCGCAA
>CAZDYZ010000884.1:0-3989 GCA_964509525.1 uncultured Acidobacteriaceae bacterium | reverse complement strand
GTTTTTCATTCGTCTTTCCTTTGGAAGGCTGTTGTTACCCACTGCATTGTACACGTTAAGATCACCGACTTGGCTACCCCTTGGATGCCTGACGCCGGCCAATGGAGGTTCCCTTCAATTGGCCGTTGATCCGGACGGCAGAGTGCAGGCGTTCACGATCTTGAGCACCACAGCTACTGGCGTGCTGCTGGGCATGCTTCCGGCCCACCAATGATGGATCACGTACCCAAGCCCCGCGCTGCGATGCGCTAGGGCTGTCGCCCGTGTTTCGCGCCGATGGGTCATGCGCGACATCTTGCTCGCTGTGCAGATCGCTCTGTGCCGTCTGCTGGTAGCGGCTTCATTGGTGTCGTTGCATGGATTGATGCGTGCCTCTCGTACCCCTAGGACTCAATCAGTTGGCAACTACCCTTACTGTATTCGCTCTGCATCTGGCCCATTTTGCAGATAACAATGTGCCGCTTGTACAGCAGCAGCTTGTCGAACGCGCTAGACAATTGTCGGGGCGTAGCCACAACGACGTACGCGAATTCGACGCCGCTATTGCTGAACATTCGCCGCCAGCCGACTTCTGGGTATGATGTGTACCAGGCTGGCGCCGTCGCCCCCTATGGTTTGCTGGTGGTGTTTGGCGACGATGGCGCTCGTCGGCATCATCTCAGCCTTCCTTCCGGCGTGCCGAGCGTTGGCAGTTAGTCTGGCTAGCTGTTAAAGGATGACTGAGCTATTCCTGAGCCGCAGTCTGTGCCATCCCATGAAGCCCAGATGTAGAAGCAAATTGGCGGGTACCATCAAGGAAAGATAGACAATAGGAATCATGTAAACGTCGGTACCAGGAAAGCAATAGCGCGCCACATAGAGCACGACGACCACGCTGCGCATGCTGGTACAAGTTGCCAACACGCGGCGCGACTCCCCGTCAGGACCGCCTATGAACCAGCCGATCAGCAGCGATACCAGAAGTAACAAAAACATTGCCAAGATAGTGCCACGGCCCGCAATCGCACGCAGGGCTTCTCTGCGCGCCAGGCGCGTCTCCCACATCAGGAAAAGAAACACAATCGTTGCTAGAATTTCGAGTGGCAGCACCAGCCTAGGGCCGGTCTTCGGCGCACGGCGCGCCAGCCATAATCCGGCGCACAATGGCGCCGCAATGTACAGCATAATGCTGAGAGCTAAATTCAGTATTGGCTGCTGACTGCGATGTGCCGTCTTGGGCATTACCTCGACGGCCAAAGGTGTAATCGCGATGCTTACCAGCGAGAGCGCGAAGGTCATTGCGGCAGCAAACGCCAATCGCGTCTTGGAGGTGCGGGTGAATTGCAAAGCGATTGGCGTTCCTGGGATGGCGGCCAGCAACAGGATGCCGACGCTCGCGTCGGGCGTCAATGGGAAGATGTTCACCAACAGGAAGCCGAGACTGGGTATGAGCACACAATTTGCCAGCAGCGTCTTGGTGAACAGGCTGCGGTTGCGCAAGATCTCGAGCAGCTCTCCGCCCCTGACGCGCAGCCCGATGGAGAGCATCACCAGAACGACGAAGAAGTTCAGTAGCGGCAACGGCCGAACCAGCATGCCTCCTCCGGAACTCATCAGGTTACAACAACACCCTGATCGGAAAAACATTGAGAAGTGGCGTTTCATTCTCCGGGTTCTTTCGGGGACAGTCTAATCGCATTGTCCAGGTTTATCTCGGATTGAATCGTTTAATGGAAGCTCTGGATTTGTTGGGGCAGGAACGACATAAGTGTTCACGTTGCCCACAAAGAGTATGATTCGGGGACACCGAACAGCTGTGGAGTCTCGCAAACAAGCTACCGATTTTCGTGCGGTCCCTTGGAAGTGAGGTTTGAGAACCCCCTGAAAGCTTGGGCCGAGGTGTGCTGTCATTTGAAGACCGAAAAGGATCAGCCACGAGGTTGCTAAGACGCCGACTGGAGGCGGGTCGTGGCGAAACATCAACGCACGATGTCACGAAGAAGCAATCACCGGGTGCACGCCTTCAACTGCCCAACCTGGAAGTTGGCGAGCGCGCGAGAAGGGAGTACGATCTCCGACTCCCTGCTGTGGCGTGCTGGATACGCCGCTTCTCTTCACGGTTGCGGGGGCGCGACTGCTTCTTCAACCAACTGCGCTAGATTCCGATTTCGTTGCAGATAACATATCGTTTACAGCAGCGTTAAGCCGCCGGAGCATCCTCAGGCAGGGCCCAGTGTCGACCTGGCTACTTGTTGTGTCGGGCACATAGCGGCTTCGCAGGAAGAAGCTAAAAACAGCGATCTTAGCAACTCGCCAGTTGGCAACGAACCCCGTGGGCATTGTGCGCGTCCGGTTCTGCAGATCAATTTCTTTGATGAAGCCCGGTTCCCAAAAGAATGCTGCTCGCAAGATCGGAACCGAGGCGAGCAGCCAGGAGCCGGCGTGGCTTCTGTTCTTGGCGTTTCGGCTATCCCCCTCACCCTTCTGTGTATTAAATATCAATAATTTCGCACGGATTCTCTCTCCCAATTGGTTCTCGCGTGATAGGGGAAGTTGAGCCGTTGAACCAGTCTTACCTCCGTGTGATCGCGCTGGAGTGTGTCGTTGTTTGTCGGATTCTGTGCGTCGACATAAAGCCCACTTTCCTTCGGGATGGGGGACACCTCTACTTGAGGCAATGCATCGGCGGCATGGTCTTGCCCAGCCTGGCCGCATTGTCCGCCGTTGTATAAGATCAGGCACAGGCACGTGGATGTGGCATTCCGAACTGGAGTTCCAGGACTGAGAACCTGAGTGAACCAAAGTGCGGAGGCCTGTCGCAGAAGGGGCACGCTGGTGCGCTTCTCTTCGATGCAGTGTCGCTGGCTGATGGGAACTATCTGTAGTCGATCGCAACTAAGATAGTCATCCGTATTCGTAGTTCCGCAGCCATTTCCGTCATCCTGGCTGGGTAAAAAAGATTCGCAGATAGGAGCCGGACTTGAAGCTTCAGGGTGTTGTACTTAGCTTTGCTCTCTTTGTCCCTTTGGTACTGTTCGCCCGCGAGAGTACTGACGTGATCGTCATGAAAAACGGCGATCGGCTGACGGGTGAGATCAAGGGGCTCGATGCAGGTGTGCTCTATGTGAGTATGAGCTACATCCTTGGCACCTCGTCAATCGATTGGTCGAAGGTAGCCAGCCTTGAGAGCCAACAGCTGTTCATCGTCAAAACTCAAGACGGTTCGGTGTATAGAGGGACGCTGAAAACCGCCGAAACGGAGGCTCACAGGCCGGTCAAGATTGAGGTCTTCGAGACCGCTGGACAGCAAGCCGGGATTAACCGAGAACAGATCGTGGAGATAGCCCAAACGTCTGATAAGTTTTGGCAACGATTCAACGGCCAAGTGAGTTTTGGGACGACATATTCAAAAGGCAACGAAACGGTGCAGTACACATTGGGCTCGGAGGCGGAATATCTACGCTCACGCTGGTCCGCGGGCGTCACCTGGAGCTCCAATTTGTCGTCCAGTAGCGGCGTCACCGCTTCGACACGAAACGAGATAACTGCAACCGGCCGCCATCTCTTGCCCTGGAATAATTACTTCTATGCAGGCCTGGCTGACTTCCTGCAAAGCTCGGTGCAGGGAATCCGGCTCCAAACTTCGGTCGGCGCGGGTATCGGGCGTTACTTGAAAAACACCAACCGTGCCACCATCACCGTTCTCGGGGGACTTGCCTGGCAGAATGCTCGTTACAACCAATCTCTAATTCCCGCAAGCACGCAAAATCTTGGCGCTGCATTGGTGGCTGGGGAAGTGAAGCTGTTCAAATTCAACAAAACCAATCTGGACCTCACTGCAGTGCTTTTCCCGGCGCTCAGCGATCCCGGCCGCATAAAGTTCAACATGAATGCGGCCTACTACATCAAGATCACCGGCGACCTGTCGTGGAATCTTTCGTTCTACGGCAACTGGGACAATCAGCCCCCGCCCCACTTTGCCGGCAGCGATTACGGCACCAGTTCAGGAC
>CAZDYZ010000883.1:0-5937 GCA_964509525.1 uncultured Acidobacteriaceae bacterium | reverse complement strand
CGATGGCCATTGCCCGTGGCCTTCACTCCGCCGAACGGCAGGTGCACCTCGGCTCCAATCGGCGGTGCGTTGATGTAGGTGATGCCGGCATACAGATCGCGCATGGCAGTAAACGCCTTGTTTACGTCCTTCGTGTAGATCGAGGACGAAAGGCCATATTCAATGTCGTTGGCAATCTCAATAGCGTCCTCCAGCCCGTTACATGGGATGATAGACACCACCGGCCCGAAAATCTCTTCCTGCGCGATGCGCATCTTCGGACCGACGTCGGCAAACACAGTCGGCGCAACGAACCAGCCGTGATTGTAGGCCTCACCCTCCAGACGATGCCCGCCGCACAGCATCTTGGCGCCTTCGTCTTTGCCGATCTTGATGTACTTCAGGTCGGTCTCCATCTGCGCCGAGTTGATGGCCGGACCCATGTCCACCGTCTCGTCGAGGCCATTGCCAACCTTTAGCTTCTTCGCGCGCGCCACCAGTTCATCGGTAAACTTCCTGTACACGCCTCTCTGCACGATGATGCGGCTGGTTGCGGTGCAACGCTGTCCAGTGGTACCGAATGCGCCCCACAGCGCACCGTCGAGTGCGAGGTCGAGGTTAGCGTCGTCGAGCACGATCATCGGGTTCTTGCCGCCCAGTTCCAGCGAGCAATGCTTGAAGCTCTTTGCAGCTTCCTGTCCCACGACCCGCCCGACTGCGGTTGAACCTGTCAACGAAACCGCGCGTACCTCAGGGTGTTCGACCATCGGGGTGCCAACCTCGCCCCCGAATCCGGTGACGATGTTTACCACACCCGCAGGAATACCGGCATCCTGCAACGCCTGCACAAAGTTGAATACCGAGAGCGGAGTGTCCTGCGCCGGCTTGATAACCGCCGTGTTGCCGGCGACCAGCGCGGGGAACAACTTCCAGGAGGGAATCGCCATCGGAAAGTTCCACGGTGTGATCATGGCGCAGACGCCCAGAGGTTGGCGGATTGCCATGGCAAACTTGTTGGGCAACTCCGAGGGGACGGTAGGCCCGAACAAACGGCGGCCCTCGCCAGCCGTGTAGTAGCCGCAATCGATAGCTTCCTGCACATCACCGCGGGTTTCCTTGATGACCTTACCCATCTCGCGGGTCATGTCGCGCGCGAATCCTTCTTTGCGTGTGATCAGTAGCTCAGCCGCCTTGTACAACAACTCGGCACGCCGCGGCGCCGGTACCAGACGCCACTTCTTGAAGGCCTGGCGCGCCGCTTCAATGGCCTGGTCAACATCTTCTTTTCCGGATTTTTGGAAGATGCCGACCACCTCGCGCGTGTCAGCGGGATTAATATTCTCAAAAGTGCGGCCGGTGCGGCTCTCGATCCACTCACCAGCGATAAGGTTTTTAAAGACTTTCGGTTTCGCCCCAGCACTAATACTTGCGGACGTCTGTTCCATGGTAGCCACAGGATTGCCCTCCATAGCCTAGTAAACCCTTAATCGTAGCGGCCAGGAACGGCAGAAGCAACTGGGCCCTCCGGCACAGACGCTCTGATGCGCTGGCCGTTGCGGGCGAGTCCGTCTTGGCCAGACTTTCCCTTGCCCACGAGCCCCCCTCCACTACTGAAGGGATCAAGTTCACTCTCGAGGTGAGTCTTTCGCATGTGGTGTGGACGAGTCTCCCACCCACAAGCTGTCCCAGCAGAGAAGCAAACGAACTGTTGTGCCGCCCGGTAGTTCATTGAGAGTGCGGATGCAGGTCGATCGCCAGCATATGACATCGTTGCGCGTAAAAGTACTTAGCCACTTCTGCGTCCCATTCTTTGCGCCTTCTTGGCGAAATTTCTTGACCTCTAGTAAGACTTGACATAACATCCGCAGGCGTCTCCAGGTATCCAACCGTATCTGAACCTACGACCTCTAACCCTCACCAACCCGTCAGTCCTTCAGGAAAGAGAGCTCCATGAGCCTAGATGTCAAGATTTATGACAACGGTGACCATACCTGCATCGTGTGGCTTCCCAGCGATGGCAAGCTGATCCCGGGTTGCCGTGGGTTCACCATCCAAAGCAAGCGCACACGTGCCGGCCAGCAGATAACCTACTACTGTCATGGTTTTGTTGGCTTCTCGCCCAACGATACGCTGGATCCGAAAAATCCATGGAAGTTTCCCGTGCAGCGATACCTCTGGTGGGACTATTCTGTCCAGCCGGGCGACGTCGTCCAATACACCGTGATTCCCGTAATTCGTGATAGCAGCAACAATCTGTCGTTGGCCACCGGGCTCGCGAGTCCGACCACGCCGGCTATGACGATCACCGGACAAAGCACCGACCATATCGCTTCGTATTTCAACAAAGGGATTGTCGCCTCGCAGTGGGTGTCACGCGCTCTGGCAAATCCGGCGTACAAGGGCCAGAAGATTTCTGCCATCGTCCAGAAGCCTGGTGACGCGTTGCGAAACGCGCTTAGTGGCCTGCTTCGCCCACAAATCTTGGAGCTGTTGAAGGAAGCGAAGGCTGCCAATGGAAAGATTTTCCTAGCGCTTTACGAACTGAACGACCCCGAGCTGATAGCTGGCATGGTGGCCCTCGGTCAGAACTGCAACCTACTCCTGGGCAATGGCGCTTTCAAACCGCCCGACAACGACGAGAACAAGGATATACGTGCGAAACTGAAACCCCAAATTCGAGTGTACGACCGCATTGTTGCATCGCCCCATTTTGCCCACAACAAATTCGTGGTTTTCTGCGACTCCAACGGCAAGCCGCAGAAGGTACTTACGGGAAGCACCAATTGGACGTGTAGCGGACTGTGCACGCAAGCCAACAACGGTTTGATTATCGACGATGCTGGCGTTGCCCAGGATTACCTTGACGCCTGGAACCGCTATCACGCAGCCGGGAATGCTTATCCTCCTACCCTCGCGGCTGCCAATTCAACCTCTAACACCTATCAAGTAGATGGTTGCAAAATCACGCCTTGGTTCGTTCCCACTCAACAGGGGCAGGACCTCGATTATGCCCGCAAGCTGATCAACGCAGCCAAAGAAGGAATTTTGTTTCTATTCTTCAATCCGGGCACCTTTGCGCCAGACTCAGCGCCCGAAAAATGGACATTACTGCAAAACATACTCAATCGTCATCACCAGGAGAACAACGCTTATTACAACCCCAACCTTTACATCAAAGGCGTCGTCAACCAGGAGATCCCCCTGCTGACCGAGCCGCCCGCGCAAGGCAAGAAACCCCCAACAGCATCGATGGATCCGACCGTTCCGACGCCTGCTCCCGTTGCCCTGTATACGAGTGGCATCGAGCCGCCGCAACGGCTGTCGCACGACGTTATGGTGCCGGCAAACATCAAGAACAAGTTTGCCAACTGGGAGCAGGAACTGCTCGGCGCCAGCATGGTTAACATTCACAGCAAGGTGATTGTCCTCGATCCGTTCGGCGACAATCCTGTGGTAATGACCGGCTCGCACAATCTCGGTTTTAAGGCATCCAGCGAGAACGACGACAACCTGGCGATTGTGGAAGGTAATGCTCCACTAGCGGCTGCCTACGCCGTCAACATCATTGCGATCTTCCAGACCTATCGCTGGAACAGTTACGTCAGCGCCAACCAGAAAAATCCATCCATGTGGCACGGTCTGGTGGATAACGATCAGTGGCAGGCCAGCTATCTACAAGGTGATTCGCTTGCGGAAATTCGGTTCTGGCTGGGAGACGTAGCAGCCACTGCTGCTCCCATGGTTGCCGCCGTGGCAGCTTCTTCATCCGGCGGCCCTTCTGCCACGGCTGCGAGCGCGTCTATGCCGCGTTCGCGACGACAAGCGCATACGGTGTCCGTTCGCAGTCATCGTGCAACGCCTCCCACGAGGCCTGCGAAGAATGCGAAAGCTGCACCTCCGAGGAAAGGCAAGAAGTGACAGACAAGGGCCTGTAACTGACAGTTGGCTGAAACTGCAGGAGATCGGGGAACTCCGGCAGCAGATTCACTGGTGAAATCGAGCTTGACCCCTTGCACCTCCGCACTATTGCTCTGCGTAATACCCCTCGCGCGTTTGCACAATATCGTCTTTGTTGGTGGTGGTCAGCGCGATCTTGTGGTAGCCGGGGCCGGCGACCGCCTGAGTCGGGGTATAGCCAAGGCTGTACTGGTTGCGCAGTTCCTGCTCGATTTGGGCGTAGATCTGATCGATCGGCTGCTTCTTGGATACTTCAAAGAATCGGCCGCCAGTTTCGCGAGAGATGCGCTCCAATACCTTCTTGCCATCAGGATGCGAGGTCGTCGGCTGAGGATAGCCCCCGCCTCCGGGATATCGGCCTCCGCCGCCACCCCAACCACCGTGCCTCCCCATACCTCCTCCCGTGCCGGGATACCCTTGGTGATGGCCATAGGCATCGGGATCGGCATAGAGAATAGAGTACACAAGCGTGTCAGCGCGTTGCGCGGTTTCGATGGCACGGTCCAGACTGACTTTGCTGCCCGTATCGACTCCGTCGGAGAGTATGATGAGCGCCTTGCGGCCCTGCTGCTTTCTCGTCACCTCGTCCGAGGCGAGGAACACGGCGTCGTACAATGTGGTGCCGCCGCCATGATGTCCACCGCTACTCCCACCCCCACCGCCTCCACCACTCCCAGCGCCGCCACCGTAGCCGGGTGCAAAATGTGGATTGTCCAGTTTATCCAGCGCTGCCTCCAGCTTTTGCCGCGAGGATGTGAGGTCTTGCAGGAGTTCGATTTCCCAATCGAAGTGAATGACGAATGCCTTGTCCTTATCCACGCGCATGAGGTTATTCAGGAAGCTGTAGCTGGCGGTACGCTCCTGATCAATCAAGCGCCGCTGGCTCATGCTGGTGTCCACCAGCAGCCCGAGGGTGAGGGGAAGGTCGGTCTCTTTGGCGAAATAGCGGATGCTTTGCGGCTCGCCGTCCTGCTGTAATTTGAAGTCGTCCTTGGTCAAGCTATTGACGATTTGCCCTTGCTTGTCACGCACGGTGGCCAGAACATTCACCACTTTCACGTTGGAAGAGAAGGTAGGCGTGTTCTGGGGCAAAAGCGAACCACTGAAAAACAATGCTGCTACCGTCAGCAAGACACCCTTTCCTCCCTCTGCCCTGCTGCACCGGTGAAATGACCTGTGCGCTCTAGATTTGAATATGTGCATTTCTACTTACTGAGCTTAGCGACCTTTGACTCACGCCCTCGCTGGATGGATCGAGATAGAAATATTGTACTCACGGTGACAGCGGTTTCGAAGCCTTTGCCCGGCCGGAGAATCAACTGCCTCAAGGTGCAAGCGTGATCATGCCTTAAGCGAGAAGGCCATTCTACCGATACTAATACCGATGACCATTCCCGCATCTACTCAAACCCTCTTGCTGGGCAGAAGTTGCCGAGTGCAGGAGGGAGAAAAAGCCGGAAGCCGTCGTGCGGCGATGCCGAGTTTCAGGCTTGGGGATACGCGCGGACGTCGTGATCGAGGGACCGTCGGAACCTACGATGCGGTTGGGCGTCGCGTAGAGCACCAGTTGCCCCCGGTTGCGAAGCGCAAGATTGAATTTGTCTCTGTGGTGCTGAGGGCAAAGCTTTGCCCTCGTCCCCGATTGGACGGGATCGTTCAAGAAGGTACTCCATTGCGCGTATCTGCCAGTTCTGGCATAAACTGTATGCAGCATAGTCTCATTCTTAGAAAGATTAGCGGGTAATGTCATCCAACGGTTTCCATAGCAGTAGTTCACGATTCAGCAACATGCGTTCGTTGTTCAGCGTGTTCTCCAGCGATCTTGCGATCGACCTGGGGACAGCCAACACGCTGGTGTACGCTCGCGGCAAGGGCATCGTGGTCAACGAACCCTCCATCGTCGCGATCAACAAGAACACGGGTGAGGTAGAAGCGGTCGGTAAGGAGGCCAAGGAGATGCTTGGCCGCACGCCAGGCAACATCGTCGCTATCAAGCCGATT
>CAZDYZ010000882.1:0-6945 GCA_964509525.1 uncultured Acidobacteriaceae bacterium | reverse complement strand
ATTAACGCCCAGCGTGGGCAGCAAGTCCCAGGACACGATCTCGCCATTCACATGGACCGGACGCCCAACACCGGTGAGGGTGAAGGAGTTTAGGTGATAAGAAACAAGACGGTCCAGGGTGCGGTTCTGCGCGCGCCAGTCGAAGAAGTCGGGATAGGAAAGCGACCTTGTCTGGGGAAAGCCGGTGCTGGCCGACTGGGCACTAATCAGCCGCTCCGGCTGGTGATACGGTAGAGGCCGTAGCATCACCGCATCAATCACACTGAAAACTGCGGTGTTGGCACCGATTCCGAGAGCCAGGGTGATAATGCCGACCGCAGCAAAGCCTGGCGACTTCATCATCTGGCGGAAGGCGTAGTGTAGGTCATCCAAAAAGCTGCGCAACTATCCCTCTCCGCGAAACCTTCGCTACTGGAAACTGCAATTGTCTGGCCAAGCAGAAACACCTGTAAACAATTGATTCAGTAGTTTCCCCCGATGCTAGAGGAGCGTGAAGGCGATGGTCGATGTTCAGCGGCGGACGCCTCTGTTCGAAGACGAACAAAGGTCTCCCGAGGCTGTGCCACTCCCAGCCCATCATCTTTATTATGGGCCACGAATACTGACGCCTGAAGCCTCCTCGGTGCCGACCACTGAAAATTATTTAGTCAGGCGACTCGCCTGATGCTGTGACCGCTTCCTCCTGCAGGTCGTGATACGCTAATGACGACTTGCGGCCAAATCTCCACGAGATTTTCCAGAAGACCTACCGCCAGATCCGGCCAGGCATGTTGATGCCCGAGTTTCGGGTTGAGTTCTATCCCTTCGCCAACGTCAACAACACCATACGGCTTCGCGACTGCAGGGCACACGTACGAATCTCAGACCTGCTGGAGGGCGCGCCCGACAGTGTCATCGAGGCGGTGGCGCACATTCTTCTCGCCAAGGTTTATCGCCGACCGATCGAGGTAGCCTACTCGGGTCGCTTCCGGCGCTACGTGTCGAGCAAGGAGATACGCGCCAAGACCCATCTGGTGCGGCAAATCCGGGGCCACAAGCGTATTCAATCGCCGCATGGCATCGTCTACAACCTGGAGCAGATCTTCGACCGCCTCAATGTTCGCTTCTTCCACGGGCTGCTGGCACGGCCGCAAATGACCTGGAGCCAAATTCGCTCGCGCCACAGCCTGGCACATTATGATCCTGCGCACAACGCCATTGTGGTCAGTCGGATTTTCGACCACTGCAGCGTGCCACGCTGTGCCGTGGACTACATCGTCTATCACGAGATGCTGCACCTCAAGCATCCGGTGAAGCTACGAGGCGACCGCCGCTGCGTCCACGGGCCCGAGTTTCAAGCCGAAGAAAAGCTCTTCCCGGAGCTGGAGAAAGCCAAGGCGTTCTTGAAGACGCTGTGATCAGCTCTTCCCTTTCGAGCGACTCGCCTGTCTGAACTATTACCCCTGCCCTCCGCTGGTATTGGAATCAGCGTTCTGCCCTTGTAAATTCCGCTGCACAAATTGAATCACTGTCTGCGGCGTGATCACTCCTTCAACACGGTTCACCTGGTTGCGGCTCACGACTGGCAGCAAGCCGGGACTCTTGGCAAGTCGATCCAGTACGAGTTCGATCGAATGGTCGGGATGGACATGTGCATGGTCCGTCGTGACGATGCTAGCGATCGGCGCCTTGGCCGCACCTGACCTAAGTGCCTTCTGGATGTGATCCCGCATAACCAGGCCCGAATAAACTCCCTTGTCTCCCACGAGAAAGCCATTCGCGTCGCTGGATGGGGCAACCTCGGCTGCCTGTTCGATGGAGACGTCAGGAGGAATAAATGGGAAATCGCGCAGCATGATATCAGAAGCTCGCCAAGCCCCAGCCGGTACCCGGATGCCAGGGGCGGCGGGCAGATGTACATGCTCCTGCTGCAGCAGAGCATGATACAGCGGCATCGGCTGGTATCGGGCGGAGATCAGGTAGCTGATCATATTTGCGATCATCAAAGGTACCAACACCTGGTAGTCTTGCGTGAGCTCGAAAATCATGAATACAGAAGTCATGGGTGCTCGGATGATTCCCGCAAAGAGCGTGCCCATTCCGACCAACGCATAGGCACCAGGATCGCCCGTCGGAAAGGGAGCAAAGCGGTGCATTAGCACACCGATGGTACCGCCCGCCATCGCACCAAGGTAAAGGCTCGGCGCGAAGATCCCACCGGCATTTCCTGAGGCATACGAGACGATCGTAGCCACGAGTTTCGCGAAACACAGCAGCAGCATCGTTCTCAGCAGGAGCCCGTCGTTCAGTGCCTGATTCACGTACTGGTAGCCTACGCCCAGGACCTGGGGAAAGAAGATCAGCAGGACACCAATGATCAATCCGCCGATGGCGGGCTGAAACATCTTGCTCCGCACCGGCATCCTGAGAAACAGCGCCCGGGTGTGAAGCAAGCCCTTGCAGAAGGCTAAAGAAACGAGACCACCTACAATGCCAAGGGCCACATAGGCAATCAGCTCGGCTGGATCAACCAGATGATATTCAGGGACATGAAAGATGGGACTGTTGCCAAGGATGGACCGTTCGACAATTACGGAAGCCACCGACGCCACCACGGTGGAGCCCAGCAAGGTGGCATTCAGATCTCCGATGATCTCCTCCAGGGCAAACAGCACCGCCGCTACGGGAGTATTGAATGCCGCAGAAAGAGCCGCAGCTGCAGCGACTGGAATCAGACTCTGGGCGCGAGCTGGCGATAGACGAAACCATCTCCCGATCGAGGAAGCCAGACCTGCGCCAATCTGCACCGACGGGCCTTCTCTTCCCATCGAGTGACCCGATCCGATACAGAGCACGCCCGTCAGAAACTTGCCAAAAGCAACACGCGCGGGGATCTCTCCCTGTTGCAAATGATAGGCAGCTTCCGTTTGTGGAACCCCACTGCCACGAGCTTCCGGGAAAAATTTAGTCAGCAGGAAACCGGTGACCAGGCTCATGAGTGTAGGAACTAGGATGTAACGCACATGGGAGGGGGAGATACCAAACAATAGATAGGTGGTGCCGTTGATGGCCAGGGTAAACAGCACGGCGGCCAGCCCGGCAAGTACCCCAATCAGGATGGTTAGCACGAGAAATATGTGATTCTCGCGCACCCGCAAGCGCCATATGCGCGGCAGTTCGGAGGTGTTCATTACTGTCCACCGCCGTGCTTGACGCCAATCAGCAGCAGTGCCTGATCCAGACCCTCGGGTTCTCCACACGCAACCGAAGCTGCTTTTTCAATCTGGTAGATAAGCTCCACCGCGGATCTGGCCAATTCGGAATCGGAGAGGTGACGGGAATGCAGCTTGGTCTCCATTGTGAGAGCCTGGTCTTTCAGGGAGCGCAACGCCGCGTTCCGCTCGTCATCCGATATCTGGCTAAGGCAGCTTTCCAGCCGCTGTTGAGATTGCCCAAAGTTCAGAAGTAAGCGTCTCTGCCTTTCTTCTTTCGTGAGATGCGGGGCCAGGGGATCGCCAGCCAACACCATCTCGGTAACGGACAAGAGCTTGCGAGTCGTCTCCGAGTTCGGATCCAGCCCTAGCGCAGCCTCCAGACACTGATAGGCCTTGGCGTAGTCCCCCAATCGGAAGGCTGCTTCTCCCGCACCCGCCAGGGCACTAACGTCAGTGGGGTCAAATTGAGCCGCCAGGGCGTAGTTTTTCAAGGCATAGTGCAGGTCTCCCGCCTGAAGGAAAAGCTGTGCTACCTGCTCGTGGGCGGCCGCGGATTCCGGCAGGTCACTTTCAAGGATAAGCAACTCTGAAAGGGCCATGTTGTGTTCATGATGTGCCAGCAGGAATGCAATTAACTCAGTGCGTATTTGCCGCTTGCCCTCATCGACCTGGCCTCCTGTCCAGCGGCCATAAAGCGCATTCTGGTAGTAACGCACGGTGTCTGAAATCTCACCCCGTTTGGCAACCAGCCTCGCTAAGTAAAGGTTGAACTGGGCATTCTCTGGGTCCGACTCCCGTAACCGAAGCAGGATCAGTTGTGCCTCCGCGTCGTGATTGTCACGGGCTAAGGCATTGGCCAGTGCGAGCGTGTATGTCCTATTCCCCGGGGCATTTGTGGTTGCCTTTCGAAAAGAATCAACTGCCCTTTTGACCTCTCCAGAGTCGAGCTGGCGCTCGCCCTCTTTGTACCAGATGGCAGCTATACGAGCTTCCATTCGCTGTTCTCTTGCTGCCATGCTCTTGGTGAAAAAAAATACTCCGATTCCAGCGACTGCGAGAGCGATCAACAGCAGAATTTCTCTATTCAGGATGCGGTATGTTCCCGCTTCAGACACAAACGCTCACCCCCGGCAATGGCGCTGCAACAGGCGCATCGCCAAGTTCACAACACGCCTGCTTCTCGACGCACGGAACATTGATTTTTGGACCCATTATAGTGGCCCCCGATATTGATGCCCGCCAGGTCCCGGCAACGTGTGATGAGAGGCATGAAGACAGGTGCCGCTGAGGCAGAGGGACAGAAGGAGCCCAACTGCAACTACCAGCCTATCGAAAATCCACAATACACCACGATAGCTCTGCTCCGTAGTTCGTATCGCTTCTCTGGACAGCAGGTCGCATCAGTTGCCCACTGGCATGGAGATCTGCCGTTGACCGGCAGCTTAGCCGGAGTCTTGCTCCGGTCATGGTTTGATGCTGCCTTGGCACAACGTTGCCTCTTTGCTGCTGCCACCGGTGATAGACGGAGGTTTTGCCGCTCCCTATAATGAAAAAATAGCGCAGGTTTTGCCACGCTGTAACAAGCTGAGGAGAATTAGGCAGTGCCGCTCGACCTGAGATCCACGCTCAATCTGCCCAAGACCGACTTCCCCATGAGGGCAAATCTGCCGCAGAACGAGCCCAAGATGCTCGCACGCTGGGAGAAGATGCGGATCTATGACCGCATTCGGGAAGCTCGCAAAGGGCAGCCAATCTACGTGATGCACGACGGCCCCCCTTATGCCAACGGCCCGCTCCATCTGGGCACGGCACTGAATAAGACATTGAAGGATTTCGTCGTCAAGTGCCGCAGTATGAGTGGCTACGATGCACCGTACGTACCCGGCTGGGACTGTCATGGACTGCCCATCGAGATCAAGGTAGACAATCTGCTGGGTCGCAGGAAGCACGACATGGACCCGCTGGCAGTGCGCGATGAGTGCCGCAAATACGCACAGACCTATCTCGATATGCAGCGGAACCAGTTCAAGCGTATCGGCGTCTTCGGCCGCTGGGACAATCCTTACTCCACCATGGACCCGCAGTACGAAAGCGTGGTGCTGGAAACTTTCTATTCGTTCTATGAGCAGGGCCTGGTCTACAAGGGGCTGAAGTCGGTTTATTGGTGCATTTACGACAAAACTGCCTTGGCCGAGGCTGAAGTCGAGTACGAGATGCACAGCAGCCCCAGCATCTGGGTGCGATATCCCCTGACCAGCGATGCGGGAAAGATCGATCCAGCGTTGCGTGGCAAGCAGAACGTTGCGACCATCATATGGACGACCACGCCCTGGACGCTGCCTGCCTCCATGGCGGTGACATTTGCGTCCGATGCTCAGTACGTCGCCCTGGATACCGGGGAGTGGATCTATATCGTCGCCGGCGAGTTGGCGCAGCAGACGATTGAGAAGTGCAACCTGGGAGCGGTAAAGCCAGTCGCCCAGTTTCCCGGCTCCAGGATGGAGTATGCGACCTTCGCTCATCCTTTCCTGGACCGCAGCGTGCTTGGTGTTCTCGGCGACTATGTGACGATGGACACAGGCACAGGAGCAGTACATACCGCTCCCGCGCACGGCGCCGACGACTTTGCAACCGGAGTGAAGTACGAAATCAGTCTTCACTGTGATGTGGACGATGCTGGGATTCTGCACCATGGCTTGCCGGAATACCAAGGCCAGCAAGTTTTCCAGGCCAACCCGCGGATTGTCGAATTGCTAAGGAGCCGCGGTGTGCTTCTGGGATTTGAAACGATCGAGCATTCGTACCCCCACTGCTGGCGCTGCCACAATCCCATCATCTTTCGCGCCACCGAACAGTGGTTTATTTCGATGGAAGGCAGGCTCCCTGGGGGGACGCTGCGCAGCCGGTCGCTGGAGGAGATTCGGAAGGTGACCTGGGACCCGTCCTGGGGAGAGGAGCGTATCTCGAACATGATCGCTGCGCGTCCCGACTGGTGCATTTCCCGCCAGCGCATCTGGGGCGTGCCCATCGCCATGTTTCAGTGCGAAGGCTGCAATGAATTCTTGAGCGACAAGGCTGTGAATCGCAGCGTGGTTGCGCTGTTCGCGCGTGAGGGAGCAGATTCCTGGTACCGGCACTCGGCCGAAGACATCCTGCCGCCGGGGGCGAAGTGCCCGAAATGCGGCAGTGTGAGGTTCCGCAAGGAAATGGATATCCTCGACGTGTGGTTCGAGTCAGGTTCGAGCCAAGCCGCAGTGCTGGGACGCGAGCCAGGACTTCCCTGGCCCGCTGATCTCTATCTGGAGGGTGGCGATCAACATCGCGGCTGGTTCCACTCTTCCCTGCTCTGTGCGGTCGGGACGAAGGGTGGGGCGCCGTATCATCGCGTTGCGACCGAGGGCTGGACGCTCGACCCGCAGGGCCGCGCGATGTCCAAGTCGCTGGGCAACACCGTTGATCCCAACGAAATCGCTGATAAGCTCGGAGCCGAAATCGTGCGTTTGTGGGTCGCCTCAGTGGATTTCCGCGAGGACGTCATGGCTTCGGACGAGCTGATGCAGCGCATCGCCGAGAGCTATCGTAAGCTGCGCAATACGTTTCGATACATCCTGAGCAACCTGCAGGGTTTTAATCCTCGCAATGACGCGGTGCCTTTTGCGGACATGTACCAGATTGATCAGTACATTCTGCTGCGTGCGGCAGAGGTGACCAAGGACGTGCGCCAGCATTACGATAACTTTGTTTTTCACAA
>CAZDYZ010000881.1:0-2219 GCA_964509525.1 uncultured Acidobacteriaceae bacterium | reverse complement strand
CATTGCAACAGAAGTCTTCGTCAGCGACTACCCGCAGCAAACGCGATCGAGCCATCCCAGCGGCCGCTCGAGGCCACTTCACTATTGGTGAATGTACTTCTTGAGTCCGGATGTCGCGGGGGAAACTAGCGAGCCGTTATTTTGTGACGCAGTTCAGTTTACCGGCCCCAGATACAGGTCCAGCCAGTTCAGAGTTTCTTTGATCAGCTCATTGCGCGGAACCGCGTGACCCGTCTCGTAGAGGACGCGTTTCTTCTGGTCTTTCCTCGATCCCAGCAGGTTGTAGAACGGCACCTGGGTTGATTCCTCGGGGAAGAAGAAATCGTAGCGTCCGTTCAGCATCAAAACCGGCTGCTTCACGTGCGGAAGGAAGTTGATGGTATCCACCTCAGCTAGCGAACGGTGAAAATCGAGACCTCCTAGTGCCAGGATGACAACTTTGATTCGCGGATCCAGGGCAGGAATAATCCCTCCCATGACAGCACCCCAACTGTAGCCGTAGTAGGCCAGCTTATCGTGGTCGATATCTGCGCGCGTTTCCGCATAATCGATGGCACGCGAGGCGTCTTTTGTCCACAGGATCACATGGTCCCGCCAGGTGCTGGTGGTGTTGGCTACGTCGGATTCCATGCCATCGCCTCGTTCATATGTCCCCTTGTAAATAGGGTACAGCACAGCACGCCCGCTCCGAATGATAGCGTCCAGTGACGCTGTGGGGTACATCGAAAACTGACGGAGTAGGAGAGCATTCGATCCGGGAAAGAAGAGCACCGTTTGGTATGGCGGCTTCGCCTTAGTCGGCAGATACAGGTAAGCCATTGCTTGTTCGTTCCCATAAGCCGCGGAGTAAGTAATCTTCTCCACTTTCCAGTCCTCGTCATTGCTGCTCAGGCTCGCGACGGTCGCGTTCAAAGGTGTCTTGTCATAGGAGAACAGGCCACGGTAGGCCTGGAATATCGGGTCGGAGACCGGCTTCTCCTTGGTGAGATCGCGGCGGGGCGATGACATCACAGCAAAGGCTTCTTTGGGGATCGAGTCAGGCTCGATGTACTTCACGCAGCGGAAGCCGATGTTTGAAGCCCGCAGAAACGGCGACTGCGCGTCCGGATCGATGAACATGTAGTTGGGCTCGTCCCAAGCGCCGCCGAGGACGTAGCGTTTGCCCGATTCTGCTTCCGTCCAGATCCATTCCTTCACGTTGCCGGCCATGTCGTAATTGCCCCACGGGCTCATGTCCTGCTTGCTGCCGACGGGCAAAACGCCGGAGCCGCCGAAGTTGCTCGCAGGTACGATCAGGGAGGCGGAAAACGGGCCGGCAGCGCGGTTCCAGTGGTAAATGGTAGGCAGGCTCTTGCCGGCGAATTCCGCGTAAGCTGCAGCTTCGTACCAACTGATGCCGGTCACCGGGTAATCATCCTGTCCTTTGGGATAAGCACCCTCGATCCAGTCCTTGGGCCCGGGCCGTCCGGCGGCATCGCGGAACAGCACCATCGCCTCTTCCCAGGAGCGATGTTTGCCCTCGTATACGAAATCGAACTTCCAGTACCCGCGCTTCTGGTAGCCTCCCTGGTCAACGAATGTCTTGAACTGGCGGTTGGTGACCTCGTATTGGTCGATCCAGTAATCCTTTAGCACCAGCTCGGGCATGCCTTCATAGCCAGGAATGAACAGAGTCTTAGGGTATTTTTCCGGCGACACGCGCACCATCCCGGAAGGGGTCTTGCCCACTTCATCGAGCACAACGCTTCCCTCGACCGGCTCGCCGGGAGGGAACGTATAGCGCGGGAACAGTGCGATTGTCGTCCGGTAAACCGCGCCGTACCCTGGCTTCTCGAATTTCCAGACGAACGTACCGCGGGGCTGGCGCACATTCTTCATGGGAGTCTTGCCAACATATTCCCACGACTCGTTCGCTTCCTTGTACTCGCGCCGATAAACGTCAACGCCCTCCGGCTTCGTCTCCAGAGAAACCTGGTAGGAAACCAGCGGCCACAGCTTGTTGAGAGCGTGATCATCGGGAATCGCCTTTTGGGCCTTGGCAGCCAGCGCAAAAGCCGCGCCAAACTTGCCCTGATCATAGAGTTGCGAGATCTCCGGCACCGCTACCTGGCGCGCCCAGCGAGCATCACGGGCGCGCTTCACCATCCAGCCGATGCCCATCCCGAGCAGAACGACCAGCAACAGCAGAGGAATCAGTACCCGAGGACGGCGAACTTCCC
>CAZDYZ010000880.1:0-3763 GCA_964509525.1 uncultured Acidobacteriaceae bacterium | reverse complement strand
TTCCGAACAACAGGGCTCTCCTCCTGCGCCGAATCACTCTCCCGATTAGGGAATGCGGTCTCGGGGAATCGGATTGGCGTGGAGACAGACATACGAGTACGGATCTACCTCTCTAGGTCTTCAAGCAGGGCTGGTGAATCGGCGCTGATTGTTGGGGCCTATTCCATTCCTCAGAACCGGATTCCCCAGCCCTTACTCCTCATGCGTACGCGTGTAAGCCGGGAAGCAGATACGTGACGCCGAGGAAAGTGAAGATCACGACACCGAAGCCCAGGATGGCAAAGTACGCGGCTCGACGTCCGCGCCATCCGCGGGTTATGCGCATATGCAGGTACCCGGCGTAAACCAGCCAGGTAATGGCAGCCCAGGTTTCCTTTGGATCCCAACTCCAATACGAGCCCCACGTGCGGTTCGCCCAATATGCGCCGGTAGCGATCATGCCGGTTAACAAGGGAAACGCGATGCAGATGGTCTTATAGGTTACGCGATCGAGCGTGTCGGCCGATGGCAGGAGTCCTTCCAGGTCAGCGCGCCGCCATAGCAGCATCAGGTATAGCAAGGAGGCAAAAATACCGGTCACCATACCACCGAGTAAGAACGGACTTGCCGCCAGACTGGTAGGGAAGAGTCCGTCCTGGTCCAGTGAGGAGTAACTGGCATCGCGAACACGAAGAACGAAGGCGGCCAGCACAACAATTTGCAGCAAAATGCTAACAAACACCGCTTTGTTGGCAATTGCAAAGAAGGACTCCTGTTTCCTCGCGCGGCCCAGGAAGTACAGCACCAGCGGGGCAATGGCACCAACGGCAGCCAGCACGAACAGCCATCCCAAGTCAGGTACGGTCACGAATAGCCGCATTCCCCTGCCAAGGAAGACATCTGACTTATTCTTGGCATCCCAGGCTGTGACCGAAAGACCACCCCATTTCTCGAAGCGAGTCGCAACGATGGCAACATAGATCGCGCTGACCACCGCGCTTGTCCACAGCAGGAACGTTTCCGTCTCCAGGTTGTCCTGGATGAGGAACATCATCGCCAGGGCGCAACTCAAGGCACAAGCGGCGTAACTCAACATGGCCAAGGTCACGTGGACATGCAACCAGGTAGATTGCAGAGCCGGTACTAGCGGCCGTACTTCGGACGGCAAAAGCTGCATCAGAATGACGCATACCACAGCCAGGGGCATGGTGATGCTGCCGATGATCTTTACCCCAAACTTCTTTTCTGCAATCAGCGTTAATACCGCGACTGCCCACACAAAGCTGAGCAGCATCTCATAGATGCTGGCAAACGGAGGACGTCCCGAGAGATACCACCGATGGGCCACGGCCAGCGTGTTGGCGGCCAGGCCAATTGCTGTTGAGGTAGAGGCGAACTTGACATAGCGCGCCGTTCCCGTCACGCCGAATCCCATATAGAGGGCTCCGGCACCGGCGTAGAAGATCAGCGCTACATAAAGAAGATTGCTTTCGCTGAAGAGCTTGCCGCCCGCTTTGACCGCGCCCAGCAACGCGACGATCAGCAGGAAAAGTACTGAAAGTCCCACCAGTACCAGCAAAGCATTTCCGCCACTCGCTGCGGGTCGTTCCATCCGAACTACTCGTGCTCGGGTTGACATCTCTTTCCTCCGTCTGTCTGGCGTGGCTTACTTGACCGCCGCCATCGTCAATTCTGATTTTGCTTGCCGGGCTCGGCGAGTCGCAGGCGACGCGCTTTCCAGTTCTGTTCGGATCGCGTCAACAACTTCTTGGAATTTCTGCTCGAAGCGGTCGCGGTTCTTGTTGGCCTGGCCGCCAATCCACAGTGCCAGCTTGCCCTTGGTATCAGACACGGCGACAATCCACAAGCGCATGTGCACCAGATAGAAGGCCACGAAGAGTCCCGCTCCCATCAGCAAGCAGCCGGCCCAGACCAGCCACTGCCCGGGCTCGTGTGAAACCTCGAGCCCGGTGAAGTAGCCCATCTGCATGTCGCGATAGGCGAAGCTATAGTTTGTCTTTTGACCTTGGGCCGTTTCACCGTACGCGGGAAAAAGCCACAGCTTCGCCTCTTCGCCGCTGGTTCTGTTTCTCACCATAAGGCGAAAGGCCGGATTGTCGGGGTTCTCCGAACGCTTGAAGACCTGGTTGTCGCGAATGAAAAAGTCTGGAATGTATTCCGCCAGGGTGACGGCTGTGTTCGCGTCCAGATCAAGGGGCTGATTCAGTGTGACCGTGATCTCCCGCCCGATTCCGTTTTCCGGAGTTGCCAGCAGCCTGAGACTGTCGAGGCCCCCTGTCATGCCGAAGGTTGCCTGATAAAAACGCAGCCCTTGATAGACCAGCGGATCATTGACCGCGATCTCTTTTGACTTGACCTCTTTCCCGTCTCGCACCACCGCCAGCTTTGACCACCAGCGCTTAGGGGACCCGTCGGCGTAGTTTTCTTGACCGGCGCCGTAGCACTTCACAGCAAAGGGGAGCTGCTTCTTAGCTCCCGTGCGTAGTGCAATGACGTTGCCAATCTGCCCCTTCTGCAACATCAGAAAACCGCTATATCCAAAAATGCCATCGATGATGCCGCCAGCGAAGATAAGAAGGAGGCTGGCATGGACGATGTACACAGCCATGACCGAGAAGCGATGCCGCTCGGAATATAAGGAGGGTTCGTTGTCCGCGATGCGTTCGACCGGCCAGCCCAGCTTCTTCAACGCGCGCTCAGCCGCATTCAATCCTTGTTCGGAGTTTTCAATGGGAAGCTCAGCCCTGCTTGGAAGTGCCGCACGAAAGTGCGGATCCGTCTTGCGATATGGCCGCGCGTAGAAGCGCCATGCATTGGGGAAGCGGTCGATCGAAACCAGCACAATACTTAGGCTTACCAGAGCCAGCAAGGTTAGAAACCACCATGAATGGAAGACATCGGTGAGCGTGAGGCGATCGAGCCAGCGCAATGTGTTTGGCGAGTAGGCCCTCCTCAGCTGGTCAGGGTCGGTTGTGGGACGCTGCAGAATGAAGGTTCCTAGTGCAGAAGCAAGGACCACCAAAATCAGCAGCACAATTCCAGTACGGAGGTTCGAGAAGGTCCTGTGAATGCGTTTGGGTACTGACATTAAGCTAAAGGCCATGCCGGCTCCTTCCCGTAGGCGGGGAAGTGCACGTAGAAAGCCACACGCGGAGCCAGCGCATAACTTATTACAAAATGACGAATTACGTGGGTGAGATGTGCCTGGCAAGCACCTCAGCAGTGAGGCATATCACCCATATCGGTGATCAAAGCACGCACGGACCCGGCGAGAACTCCCGACCTTTTTCAGGTCCCACACAGGTGCTATTTCTTGGCTTCTGCACCTGGGTGTAGGCTGCCGTCAAATCATACTTGAGTGGGGGATTTCACCTTCGGATGCGAAGGAAAACCCATTGGGGGCCGATCGCAGCAGGTCCTTCGTGACCGTTCGAGACCAAGATCATGAAACCTGTAACAACTGGCGGTACATTGACTTGGCCCGGTTCTGTTTACGGCATTGCAGGGTTTGCCGCAGTGCGGTACTCGACGTGCACCCACAATGGCTCTTGGGTGGAGGTAGTTTTGAAAGCAGTACGTTTCCTGCTGGGAGTTGTGCTCATTGTCGGCGCCAGTTTCTGCAGCGCGGCTACCCACCCGGTGCCGTTGGACAAGAACACGGACTCCGCCAAATGCATTGAGTGCCACGAAGACAAAACCAAGGGCAAGGCGGTCCACTCAGCCATTGCCACCGGCTGCACCAGCTGCCACGAAGTAAGAGTGA
>CAZDYZ010000879.1:0-17202 GCA_964509525.1 uncultured Acidobacteriaceae bacterium | reverse complement strand
CGGCCCGGCGCCGATGATCACTACGTCGAAGGAAAGGCTCTGCGACATTTTTCCGAGGGTCCGGGTTCGATCTACTTGTTCGACAGGGCTTCCACGCCGGGCAACTTCTTGCCCTCGAGGAACTCCAGCGAGGCCCCGCCTCCGGTGGAGATATGTGTGATCTTATCGGCTACCCCGGCAGCCTTTACCGCCGCCACGCTGTCGCCGCCCCCAACGATCGAGATGGCTGCCCCGTTGTCGGCTACCGCATAGGCTATCTTCTTTGTGCCCTTGCCGAATGCGTCGATTTCAAAAACCCCCAGGGGACCGTTCCACACTATCGTGCGGGCCACGCCGATCTCATTCGAGAACAACTCCACCGACTCCGGTCCGATGTCGAGAGCAATCATGTCAGGCGGAATCGCCTTACCCTTGCCAATGATCTGAATTCGAGCGTCGGCTGCAACCCTGTCGGCGACAACGTGGTCGACCGGCAACAGGAAGTTTACGTTGTGCGCCTTGGCCTCAGCCAAGGTTTGCTCGGCCAAGCCAACCTTGTCGGCTTCAAGCAACGACTTGCCAATCTCCTGTCCCTGCGCCTTGAGGAAGGTGTAGGCCATTCCACCGCCGACGATCAGGGTATCCACCTTGCTCATCAGATGCTTGATGACTCCGATCTTGTCACTTACCTTCGCGCCGCCAAGGATGGCGAGAAACGGTTTCTGAGGATGTGAAAGCGCCTTGCCTAGATATTCCAACTCCTTCTCCATCAGCAAGCCGGCAGCACTCTTGTCCACAAAATGTGTAATGCCCTCAGTGGAGGCATGTGCCCGATGGGCCGAGCCGAACGCGTCGTTCACATAGAAGTCGCAGAGCTTGGCAAGTTGCTTCGCGAAATGCGGATCGTTGGCTTCCTCCTCCCAATGAAATCGCAGGTTCTCCAACAGCAAGGATTGGCCGCGCTCCAGCTTCTCTGCCATCTCCTCGGCCTGCACCCCAATGCAGTCAGGAGAAAAGCCGACGTTTTCGCCGCGCCGCATGACTTCATCCAGCAGGATGCGCAGTCGTTCGGCCACCGGCTTCATACTCATCTTGGGATTGGGTTTTCCCTTGGGACGTCCGAGATGGGACGCGAGAATGAGCCGCGCTCCGTGGCGTAGGGCGTATTCGATGCAGGGCAGGGTTTCGCGGATACGAGTGTCATCCATCACGCGCCCGTCGTCGAGAGGGACATTGAAGTCAACGCGCATGAAAACGCGCTTGTTATTCAGGTGAAGATCACGAATCGACAATTTGGACATAAGACCCAACCTTACTGATGATGTTCCCCTACCCGTTGGTTGTTCCCAGGTACGGAGAGGGCCAGGCCATCAGCCTCGCAAAGCCCTACCAGACCTATAGGCCCTTGGCGCCGATGTAATGGATGAGGTCGCGGACACGGCAGGAGTATCCCCATTCGTTGTCGTACCACGAGATCACCTTAACGCAATTGCCAGCGACCACGCGCGTCATGGGAGCGTCCACAATCGAGGAGCGCGGATCACCACGATAGTCCATCGAGACCAGCTCCGCTGTTTCGTATCCCAGATAGCCCTTCAGCGGGCCGGCTTCCGACGCCTGCTTCAACGCGTTGTTCACCTCTTCTGTGGTGGTTTTCTTCTCCACGAACACGACCAGGTCCACCACCGAAACATTAGGTGTGGGGACGCGCATGGCGAAGCCGTCGAGCTTGCCCTTCAGGTCGGGGATAACCAGATAGATCGCCTTGGCTGCGCCCGTGGAAGTGGGAATCATGGAGAGCGCAGCAGCCCGAGCGCGGCGCAGGTCCTTATGGGGAAAGTCGAGGATTACCTGATCGTTGGTGTAGGAGTGGATAGTAGTCATGGTTCCGCTGACGATCTTGAAATGGTCATTGACCACCTTGGCTACCGGACCGAGACAATTCGTGGTGCACGACGCGTTGGAGAGGACATGATGCTTCGCCGCGTCGTACTTGTCCTCATTCACGCCCATCACGATGGTGATGTCTTCGTTGGTTGCTGGGGCCGAGATGATGACTTTCTTCACCGGTCCGCGGAGGTGTTGCTTTGCCAGCTCGGCTTTGGTGAACTTGCCGGTAGACTCGATCACCACCTGCGCACCCACGGATTGCCAATCAAGCTTGGACGGATCCTTTTCGGCGAAGACCCGAATGTTCTTGCCATCCACACTGATGGAGTCGGTGGTGGCAGAGATCTTGTTGGGCAGGTTACCGAGAATGGAGTCGTACTTCAAAAGATGGGCCAGCGTTTTCGGATCGGTGAGATCGTTGACCGCGACGAAATCAAGGCCGCCGTCAGTTAGTGCGGTGCGAAGAATGTTGCGACCGATGCGGCCGAAGCCGTTGATACCTACTTTGATTGCCATATGGCCTCGTTAAGAAAAGGATTTAAACCAATGGATCGACCTCAGCTGTACTGCGACAGACACGGTGTCGAAGTAAACCAAAAATCCTAGCACCGGCAGTAGGGGTAGGCAAAGGACATCGATCACAATATCTATTTCGCCACGGATTGCGCTGTCCACTTGCGTGCACTGCACCGCGGCGCAGATTGCTCCAACCTAGCCGGGCGTGTTACAAGTGCAACATGCGCAGATGGATGCGCGACCGCGGCAAGCGGCGCAAACAGCAATCGGAAAAGCAAGGGCAGGACAACCCTGCGCCTTTGCAGCCGAGGTTTCCTGATTCTTCAGCCGGCGAATTCCAGAGCCCGCCAGACTTGGCGGCCCAGGCAGAGGAACCGACAAGCCAACCCGAATCGCACGATTCCCGGCCCGGGGCGCTGACCGGTGGCGGCGAAGAATCTGAGCAGCAGCAGCAGTTGCGACGAGACCGTTTGCGCCATCGTGGCCGCCGGGGGCGCGGCAACCGGCCTCAAACTCCCGCCCAGGCTCCGGATCTGCCAAGGCCTGGAGGCCCCACCGGTGAAGCTGCGGAGGCAACTGAAGCCATCGAGGCCGCCGAACCAGTGGGGCCACCCGTTCCCCCACCTCCCCAACTCCGCAAGCCAAAAGGGGCAGTGGTCCTGTCCATCGGGCTGCCGGGCTCAGGCAAGAGCACATGGTTCAAGCGCCATAACATTCTGCCCCTGTCCAGCGACCTAGTGCGCATTTTGCTGTTTGACGACGTCACTGAGCAGCGCTATCAGGATCTGGTCTTTTCCACTCTCCGCTCTATGCTTCGCGCTCGCCTGCTGGCGAGGCGTCCGTGGAACTACGTGGACGCAACCAACCTCTCCCCGCACGAGCGCCGCAGTTGGGTAAAGCTGGCACACGATTTTGGTTATGAGGCCCACGCGGTTTTCTTTGATGTGCCGCCGGAGGTCTGCATCGAGCGGAATCGGCGGCGTGAGCGCAACGTTCCCGAAGATGTCATGCGGCGCATGGCCAGCAAGCTTCGTCCCCCGAAGTTTGAAGAAGGCTTCGCAAAGATTACAGTTGTGCGACTGAAGAAAATGGAAACCGGAGGCTCTCCTGCGGAGGAGCCGCACCAGGAGGTGGCCGTGGAGCCTGACGAAGGGCAGCCCCCAGCCATTGTGGATTCGGCGGATTCCGACACTTAGCCATAACATGGGTAGCGGTTAGCGTAGCTTACATCCGCCCCTTATCGCGAAGCCATTTAGGCCATCATATAGGCACACCCCAGACGGAAACCCCGTTGCATCGTCCCTTCGAGGGCAAGTGCATCCGTGCTGAAATCGACGCGATCAACCGTCGGCTAACGAGGGCCTGACAGTTTGGAACCAGCAAAACTGCTGGGGACTTCGGGTTTGCACCGCGGAAACTTTGCCCCCTTTGCGGAATCGGTACCGTAACCGATGTGCTAATATCCTCGCCATTCGCGGCTGACGTTGCCGCTTGCGGTAACCCTTTCCCAGGAGGAACTGATATCGATGCAAACCAAGATGGATTCAATAATGCAGTCTGGTTGGACGTTGCTGATCTCGCTTGGCATACGGGTATTGGAAGCTCTCGCACTATGGATTGTCGGCCGCTGGCTCATTGCCTTTGCCTTAGGTTTGATCACCCGCGCCATGACCCGGCAGAAAATCGATCCGACGCTGGTCCGTTACATACACAACGCGGTCGGTGCCATCCTGAACATTGTTCTGGTCATCGCCATACTCGGCTTCTTCGGTGTTCAGACGACAAGCCTGGCGGCGCTGATCGCTGCAGGTGGCGTAGCCATCGGCCTCGCCTGGAGCGGCTTGCTGGCCAACTTTGCGGCTGGAATCTTCCTGGTGATTCTGCAGCCGTTCAAGGTTGGCGACTTCGTTACTGCGGGCGGGATCATGGGTACGGTTCACGAGATTGGGCTGTTCGCAACCTACCTCGACACTCTGGACAACGTGCGCCACATCGTGGGGAACGGAAAGATCTTGGGTGACGTCATTCAGAACTATTCCACCAACGCTTACCGCAGGGTCGACTTGACGGCACAACTGGCGCACGGCGTCGATGTGCACGCCGCAATGGCGCTCCTCCGGAAAGCATTGGCAGCCATCCCGAATGTCATGACCAATCCCGCCCCTGATGTGGAGATCCTAACATTCAATCTCGCAGGGCCGGTGCTCGCGGTGCGCCCCTATTGCAACAACAACAATTACTGGCAGGTATACTTCGACACCAATAGACTGATTAAGGAAACGTTTACCACGGCGGGTTTCGAAGTGCCAGAACAGCACTATATGGTACGTACCGCTGCTGCTACCGCTGCCGCGGGACATTCAGCCTAGAGACCAGTTTCGAGAGGGGAAAGCAGCAGCCCGTAGCTGCTTTCCCTATTGCCCAGGTAGATGCCCTTCGTCCGAAAGCTGTAGTAAGCCTCTGTCTGCAGTTGCGTTGCTGCTGAATCCGGCCCACAATGACAGCAACAAAGTCTTGCGAATAGAGTTCACACGTGCGGCAGCATGCCGGACGGAAAAGGTAACATGGCGCCAGGGCGAGTGGTAATCCGGTTGATCCTCGTTTTCTTGACAGCAGCGACGTGCGCGGTCGCCAGCAGACCACCCGGGATCGATTCGCCTGGACCGGCAAAATCCTCCGCCATAAAGAGCCTGCCTTTCTCGGCGGACGTAATCACAGAATACGATGGCACGCTGGACAACGGGGGCCATATTCATCGCCAGTCGCCGGGCAGGATCTTTCGCGACAGCCAGGGCCGAATGCGCACCGAGAGCCAGTCGGCCACGTGCTCTCTGGGCGTCGGAAAGTGCGATTACATCGTCATTAACGACCCCATCCGCCAGGTCATCATCTACCTCAATCCCAGGGACAAAACAGCCGCCATAGTCCATTTCGGCGAGCTGGGCCAGACCGCTCCTGTTGCATCGGATAAGCAGCCTAATCCTAAGGAGACGGCGACGGTTCGTATGGGCGGAGGGGGTGGCATTCACAGCGGACCAACCCATGCGCTGGGCTTGCAAGAACCATCAGGGGGGCAGGCCAAACCGGCCTCAGTCCTGACCCCGACAGGGACCGCGCCAAAGACTGATGCGATCAGCACAGGGAGTGCGGCGATCATGCCTCTAGGAAACAAGATTATGGAAGGCGTCAACGTCATCGGGACCAGAACTACTCGGACCATCAGTGCCGGTACAATAGGTAATGACACGCCTATTGTTTCAATCAGCGATACCTGGGTTTGTTCCGACTTGAAGATAACGATGCTGACCGAAACCGACGACGGTCAGGGGGGCCACAGTACAATGAGGTTGGAGCACATTGTTCGTAGAGAACCGAAGGCGGCGCTTTTTCGAATCCCGCGGCACTACACGGTAAAGGAAAACGCATTGGTAGGCACTTCAAAATAATCAAGGAGCTGACAGAAAACTGGATGTTTGACCTCGATTTCTCGCCGCCCGAAGGCCTCACTGTTTCTTTGTGGCGCTCGCTGCTTCTGAATGTGATCGATCGCGTTGCGCCCGAGCGTTTGCCGCCGCTTGAACTCACGTCCAAACCTGTGGAGGTCGGCATCCTGGCTGGTGACCTGCTCGACCTCCCCTGGTTTCGCACCGTCTTCGCTAACTTGGCCGATGTGATTTCTCCCGATACCCTGCCGCCGCTGCAACTGGAGTCCAGACCGGTTGACGTCGGTGAGCTCCTTGGCGATAAATTGGGACATGGGTGGTGGGAATCATTGGCGGATAACATACGCGATCGGCTGTCGCCCGAGAAGCTGCCGCCGCTGCACCTGACCTCGCGCCCAGTTCCGGAATTCGGTGCCGACGCCAGCTTGCAGATCCTGGATTGGTCCGCGCTGATCAGCACTCCAAAGGTTTTCCTGCGCGACGCTCCACGGGAATCGGTTCCAGTGACCCCTGTCGGGCAGACCGCACCAGAGGCGCCAGTTTCCCCTGCCGTGGCTCCAGAGCTTCTTGCGGCGCGTATGCAGTTATCGCGCGACTTGGGACGAACCCGCTTCCGGCGCAGGATTTGGATGGGACTCGCTGCCGCCGAAGCCGTCTTTCTTCTGGTAGCACTGTTCAAGTTCCAATAACTCAGGGGGACTGCCTGTGAATCTTAAGACCAGCACGCGCTTGGTGGATGGGGTCATCATCGTAGACATCGTCGGGGAACTCAGGTTAGGGGAAGGTACAGGTATCCTGCGTGACGTGGTACGTGATTTGGCAGGCAAAGGATATATTCAGATTCTGCTGAATTTGGCGGGGGTACGTCACATTGACAGCGCCGGTGTCGGCGAGTTGATGAGTTGCTATACCTCGATCCACAATCAGGGGGGGCACCTCAAGTTGATGAACCTCAACAAGAATGTGCACAACCTCCTGCAAATCACAAAACTTTGCACCGTGTTCGAAATCGCCGACGACGAGGCTTCCGGGGTTAGGTCGTTTCCTGGTTCGGTGGCGTAGGAAGAACTAACGGCAGGCCACCGATTGGGCTTCCTCTATCTGTCTTACAATTGCTTCCGCTGCCTGCGCCGGGCGGGGCGCGTCCAGGATCGGCCTGCCAACCACCAGGTGCGTGGCTCCGGCAGCAATAGCGTCGTATGGCGAGACCACCCTCACTTGGTCCGCCGAAGCAAACCCGGCTTGACGAATCCCTGGGGTAACGATCGCGAATCCCCCACCCAGCTCGCGCCGCAGCTCTCGCGCTTCCTGCGCGGAAGCGACCAGGCCGCCGCAGCCGGCCGAACGGGCCAGGGCTCCCAACCGCAATACCTGGCTCAGAACATTGCCCGAAATTCCAAGTTCCTCAAGGTCAGAGTCTGACAGGCTGGTGAGCACACTGACGGCAAGAATCATTGGGTTGGCAGAAGTTTCGACACCATCCGCTGTCACTCTCGATCCCTGAGCTCCAATCGGATACTGCGCTGCCGCTTCCACGGCGGCTTTCAGCATTTTTTTGCCGCCCCAGGCGTGGACCGTCAGCATGCTGGCACCCAGCTCAGCCGCGGCTTTGACCGCCGCGGCTACGGTGCTCGGAATATCGTGGAACTTGAGGTCGAGAAAAACCTTCCGGCCGGAGGCAACCAGGTCGCGCACAACCTGAGGCCCTTCGGCCGTGAAGAGCTGTTTCCCGACTTTGTAGGTGGTTGCAGCCTCGCCGATGGCTTGAACAATCTGGCGAGCTTGCGTGGCGCTCGCTACATCAAGCGCCACGATGAGCCGATCTCGCGCTTCGAGCATCGGCCCCAAGTCTACCAGATTAGGACAGCATTACTGCGGACCCGCGTTCTGGGCTATGGTTGGCGGCTCGATGATGTCAACCCGGACAGGGTGTGTCCCGATGTTGTGTATATCGAGCATCTTGGCCGCATTATAGGACAGGTCAATAATCCGGCTCTTCGGTACCGGCCCACGATCATTGATGCGGACGATTACCGACCGGTCATTCTTCAGGTCTGTGACCTTGACCCAGGAACCAAGAGGCAGTGTGCGGTGCGCCGCAGTGAATTGGTACATGTCGTACGGTTCGCCACTGGCAGTTTGCTTGTGCTGGAAAAGGCGGCCGTACCACGAGGCCTTTCCGACCTGGAACTTCCGGGTCTGGATCGGCGGAATGGTTTCCTGAGTCTGTCCTGGGGCACCTTGTCGCGATTCCGGTGTGCTATTACCGGGTGCCGCACCCAGTGCGGTGGTGAAAACTAACCCCGCCGCAAGCTGGCTGAGTACTCGTAACATTAAACACCTCTTATCGTTAGGTTGGTCCTCCTTGACAGTCCTGTAAGTCTATCTGCCACAATAAATACGAGTCAAGTCCCAAAAGGTCGTAGAAACATCTAAGTTATTTATTATCAGTATCTTGTGTGGAAATAGAATAGGCCATGGGGCGTATGCGCCACGGGAGCACCAAGGGATTCCCTCTCCGCCTACACCGGCTTCCTGGCTATGTACCCTGAGGAACTTTGCGGTACATTCATTCCATGAAAGTGCCCCCTGTAGTGCTAAGCATTGCCGGATACGACCCCTCCTCGGGGGCCGGCATCACCGCCGACATCAAGACAGCGGCTGCTCAGGGTTGTTATGCCGTAACCTGTGTCACCGCCTTGACCATCCAGTCCGGCCAGGGGGTCTTCGAGGTGCGGGCCCAGGACCCGGACTTTGTGCAAAGAACTCTGAGCGTGCTGGCTGAGGACTTGGACATCGCCGCCATCCGGGTAGGAATGCTGGGGTCCGCAGCGGTTGCTTCGACCGTCGCAACCTTTCTGAGGGCCTTGAAGTTACACAACGTCGTAATTGATCCGGTACTGCGCTCCTCCTCGGGCGTCGCTTTGCTGGATAAACCCGGGCTGCAGGTGCTCAGGCAGGAGCTGTTACCTCTTGCTGACCTCATCACCCCCAATGTGGATGAGGCGTCAGTGCTCGCTGAAACCGGGGCTGAGCCACCTCGCCGTCTCTGGGAGGACATTTTGCCGTGGCTGCGAGCCACGGCGACCCGGCTCTGCGGGCTGGGAAGCCGGGCGGTAGTGATTACGGGTGGGGACCTGCCGGAAGCCAACGACTATCTCAGCTACTATGCAAACGGGAGAATGCAGGAGGAGATTCTCCCCGGCGTGCACATTGAATCCGGCTCAACTCATGGTACCGGATGCGCATTCGCAACCTCCGTTGCCTGCCAGCTCGCCCTGGGCAAGGAGTTGCCGCACGCCGTCCGAGCCGCCAAACGATACGTGCGCAAGGCAGTGGAAACGGCGTACTCGCTGGGAAAGGGGATTGGGCCGCTTAACCACATGGTGTAGGCTCAATTACTTGTTCCCAGTCAAAGTCAGTCAAGGTCAGTGACGTTTGCCGCACTCCCATTCAGCAATCCGGTCATTGTTTCTGGACGGCCCAGCGGGACGCCTGGAAGCTTTGCTGAATGTGGGAGTGGCCAATGCGACGCACGCGGGACTTGTCTGCCATCCGCATCCCAAGTTCGGCGGGACGATGCACAATAAGGTTGTCTTCCATGTCATGAAGGCGCTGCACTCCTTCGGCTTTCCGGTCCTGCGGTTCAACTTCCGCGGTACCGGACTTAGCGCTGGCCAGCACGACAACGGGAGGGGCGAGGTCAACGACGTGCAAGCAGCTCTGACATGGCTTAAGCGCGAGTTCCGTTTACCTGTCATTTTTGGGGGTTTCTCCTTCGGAGCCGCTACTGGCTTGAGGGCTTGCTGTCTGGATTCCGACGTCTGTGCTCTGATCTCTCTGGGAACCCCGGTGGCAGGCGATGGCGGTATCTATTCGTTTTCGTTCCTCCGGCACTGTTCGAAACCCAAGCTCTTTGTCAGTGGCGATCGCGATGAGTTCGGCCCGCACCAGGCATTGGAACGGTTGGTCGAGCAGGCTGCCGGTCCTAAGGAGCTGGTGTTCGTCCCCGGAGACCACTTCTTCGAGGGTCATCTTACGGAAATGCGCTTGACCGTCGAGAGCTGGCTGGAGGAACAAGGGTTCACGGCTGGGGGCATATAATTCCCTCCGCCAATGCCCCCCTCTTCATTGCCAACCCCGGCCATACTCCGCGAACTGCGCGATCGTGCGAAAGAGATGTTCGCCCACGCACTGCGGGAGTGCAGCATCCCTCTTGCCTTCTCGCGTCATGTGCGGTACGACGGGGAACAGTTGCGCATCGGCAATGAGGCCTATGCGCTCCGATCCTTTGAGCGCGTACAGGTGGTCTCCATCGGGAAGGCAGGCCACACGATGGCGGAAGCGCTCGCCGGCATCATGAACACGGGGTTAACAGGAATCATCGACTGCCCCAATGCCCCGCCAGCTGAGCTCAGCGGCTTCCAATACTTCACAGGAGGGCATCCGTTACCTAACGAGGATTCACTGCGCGCAGGAGATGCCATTCTGCGAATGGTGACCGGCTCGTCACCACTCACGCTCTTCCTGTTTCTGATCAGCGGAGGGGCCTCGGCCATCGCCGAGAAGGCAATCAGTGCCAGCATTTCGCTGGCAGACGTTATCGACACTTACAGGGCCCTGGTCCATTCGGGGGCGCCCATCGCCGAGATCAACGCGGTACGGAAGCATCTGTCGGCACTGAAGGGCGGACGCCTGGCACGCGCGGCTTGGCCGGCTTGCCAGGTGTCGATAATGGTTTCGGACGTGCCGGAGAATTCTCTGGATGCGTTGGCATCCGGGCCCAGCATGCCCGATACCACTACGGTTGCGGACTGCCAAGCCATCGTCGAGCATTACAACCTTTTGCCCCGTTTTCCCGCCAGTGTGCGGCAGTTGTTCGACCACAAGCTCTTGCAAGAAACACCCAAGCCGCTTGACCCCGCGTTTGAGCACTCGCGCTACACTGCGGTCCTGTCCAATGCCACAGCTACCAACGCCGCGGTTGAGAGCGCGGTGCTGGGCGGTTTTGCTGCTACAGTGGACAATAGTTGTGATGATTGGGATTACCGGAAAGCTGCCGATCATCTGCTGCAACGCTTGCGCCAGTTGCGCCGCAGCCTCCCTCGCGCCTGTCTGATATCGGGCGGCGAGGTGACGGTGCAAGTGGGCGCCAAGTCGGGGGTGGGAGGTCGGAATCAGCAATTCGCGCTCTACTGTGCGCAGCAGATCGTCGGCGAAAATATCACGGTGCTGAGCGCTGGGACCGACGGCATCGACGGCAACAGTCAAGCCGCAGGCGCGGTCGTGGACGGGACCACCGCTGAGCGGGCCCGGCAAAATGGCTTCGATGTAGCCAGCGGGCTGGCCGAGTTCGACAGCTTCCCACTTTTGAATGCCCTGGGAGATACAATCCTCACCGGTCCTACGGGCAACAATGTTCGCGACTTAAGAATTTTACTGGCATCGTGAAAGCATGATTCGCTTTGGCATAGTCGGATTTGGTCTACACGCGGTGAAGCGAATGATGCCGGGATTCCAGCATGCCACACGCTGCCGCGTCGTCGCTCTTTCACGCCGCGACTTACGTCAGGCTGAGCTGTCGGCGCGTCAATTCCAGATCGCACATGCCTTCGCCTCTACCGCCGACCTCTGTGCCTGCCCGGAAGTCGATGCCGTATTCGTCAGTAGTCCTGATGCGTTGCACTGCGCAGATGTATTAACTGCCATCCAGCATCGCAAACCCGTTTTGTGCGAGAAGCCGATGGCGATGAATGCCGGCGAGGCACGCGCAATGGTGGAGGCTGCCCGCAAGGCCGGCGTAACCCTCGGAGTAGCGCATGTAATGCGCTTCGAGGAGAGCGTGAGATTGTTTCGTAAACACATCGCCGGGGGGGCCATCGGACGCCCGGTGGTGGCGCGCGCCGACTTCTTTGCACCGCTGCTGACCAGCCCGCGGAGCTGGGTAAACGATCCCAAGCTGGCGACGGGAGGCCCGCTCGCTGACATCGGTGTGCATTGCATAGACACGTTGCGCTTCGTACTGGGCGACCAGGTGCGCGCGTTGTCCGCACGGGCACATTACGACTCGCACGGAGTCATGGAGGCTTCCGCAGCGGCGGTCCTCGAATTCGAAAGCGGAATCCTGGCCTCGGTGTCAGTCTCAGCTCGCAGTCCGTATCAGACGTTTCTCGAAATTATCGGCGAAACTGGAGTGTTGTCGGCGCTGAACGCGCTCACAATAGAGCGTCCGGTAATCGTAGAGTTGCGCAGGGGATTCGAGCTGGCAGAGAGCAGGGAAGTGTCCAACGCAGACGCGTACAGCGCGCAAGCGGATGCGTTCGCCGCTGCCATCGAGGAGGGGCGCGACTTCGAGATTCCCGGCGAGGAGGGATTAAAAAATCAGCTGATTCTGGATGCCGCGTTCCGAAGCGCAAATAGCAAGAGTGCGGAAAGCGTGTGAGAACCCCAGATAACACCTTGCTTTCCACCAAAAGCGACGACCGCGGATTCCGATCCAGCTGACATTCGGAAAACGGAAACACCGGAGTTGCGAAGCAAAGAAGCAGGAATCTGGCAGGCTTCCTTGGTGTATCGGTTCAACCAGTATCTAGTCCATTGGCACAGCGCTTCCGGCATGATGCGGCAGCGCCTCCGGCATCTCCGAGACGTTCCACGCCCAAGCCGCCAGTAATGCCGCTCCCTCATTAATCTGGTCAGCAATGACCTTGTCAAAGGTGTCCGTCTGGCTGTGATGCGCCTCTCCGTAACCTGCCGGAAGCTGCACACAGAAATAAGCCGGCACGCCGTGGTGCAGGAAGGGCACGTGGTCGGATGACCCGAAATAGCGCGTGCTGAGTGGCTGAAGGTCGAAAACCTCCTGCAGCGGCTGGTAGATCTCCTGCATCAGATCTGCCGTCTCCCACAGATTCTCCAGCGCAAGGCTGAATACCTTGCCGGTTCCGGTGTCATGGATGAGGAGGGCATCAATTTGGGGGATTTCAGCGGCGTGGTTCTTGAGGAAGGTTTCGGCGCCGATACTTCCTTGTTCTTCGCCGGTGAACAGGATGAACGTAATGGTTCGTTTCGGCTTCCAGCCCAGGGCCTTCAAGGTGCGCGCGGCTTCCAGAGTTGCCATTGCGCCAGTGCCGTTATCAAGCGCCCCCTGCCCGAGGTCCCACGAATCAAGATGTCCTCCGATGATGACCCGTTCGTCGGGCTTCTTGCTGCCCTTGATTTCCGCCACCGTAATCGAGGTCGGCACCGGCTTTTCACTGAACGTCTCCTGCAGATTCGCCTTCATGGTCACCGGACCGGCCTGCAGCAGACGATACAGCAGGTCGTAGTCTTCGTGGGTGAGGAATGCCATCGGTACTTCGGTGGCCGAGTACTTGCGAAAGCCGCCGGCCATGTTGAAAAGGCTATCCACTTTGCCGCTGTCCATCAGTAACAGGGCCGGCTGCTGGGCAGATATCTGGTTGATGGTTTTGATCCGCCCACGGAACCCGTTGTTCGTCGAGTCGGGTACGCCGCGAGGAGGGGCAATGACCGCGTCGTAGGCATTTTCGGGATTGCTTCCTTCCTTCGACACAGCAACCGGTTTGTTGATCATGACGATGGCGCCCTTGAGTTTGCCTTTGAATTGATCGACGTCAGATCCGTCTTTGACATCCACGAGGACGACGTTGCCCGAGATTTCGCCATTGGTTGCCTTGCTCCATCCGAAGGCACGGATGCCGACGCGCCGCTGAATAGGGCTGGTGATCTCCGCTGTTTCCAGGCCGCGCTGCCAGGAGTGGGCGATCTCCTCCGTCTCCAGGTGTGCAGCGACGCCGTACTCATGAAAACGTTGCAGCGTCCAGTCGCTCGCCGCCTGCATTTGCGAGGAACCCGTGAGGCGCGGGCCGATGTGCGTAGTCAGATATTCCAGGTTCCTGACCAATTCGGAGTGTGCCTCGACTTCCTGGGCGATCTTCTGGTCTGCCTCCTCCATGGCTTTGCGATAGGCGCCGCGTTGCTCCGCGCTACGGAAAGCAGTGGCCGGGGCTGCTTCTTGGGGAGTGCCTTCTTGCGCGTGCGCCCATAACAGACTGCAGAACACGGTTACGGCGACCCACGCCGCCACAGGGTGAGAGATTCGGATCATTGCGTCTTCCTGGGTGAGATACACAGCAGAGATTCATGATAGCGGTTCGCCGCCGGCTTGCGCCATGTCAGCTGTCCATAGCACACAGACCCCACCGGTTTTGGATGGAACATATCGTCAGGCTGCGATCGGAAGCCGGGGCTTTGATGCAGCTCGCTGAAGGCTGGGTGGTAAACTACTGCCGTAAATCGAATGGAACGGCTCCTGAACCTGCAGTGGTTGTCGTTGGTGCTGGGTACCTTGTTCGCGTTGGTGCAAAGGCGCCGCAGATTCACGCAGTGGGCGGCCCCTCCTTTTTGCGCGTCGCTGATTGCCCTGGCGTGTGCGATGGTGCTGCTTTTCCCGATTGTTTCTGCCAGCTACGACCTGCATCCGGCGCAAGCGGTAGTGGAAGACGCTTCCAAGAAAGTTCAACTCGTGGTTGCACCTCTTCACATGGTGCGAACCACCGCTCCACATGATTTGCTGCCTCTCATGCTGTTACTCTGCATGATGGTTGGGCTTGTCGTTTTGGAGTCATGTGACCTTCTGGCGCTCATGGGAGGCGTGCTTGATAGGGCAATCCTTCCATCCGCTGGACGTGCTCCTCCCTCCTGCTGCAGATGAATCAGCGCGCAGCTGCCCGCTTGCGAGGCACCTGACATTTGCAGACTCCTTGTTTCAAGTCTGGCCCTTATGGTAGCGGAGACTCCGCTTGCCCCAGACCCCTAACTCCGAACCCGGGAAGAGAGTTTTCGGAATGAAGGACCGCGTTATTCAGCACCAGGGTGCTCTGGCTCTTGCGCACGGAACGCTCGCGCTGCTGCTTGCCGTCGGGCTGTTCTCAGCTTGTTCCAGCTCCAGGGTCGAGCGGTCCTCCGACACTGTGGTGGAGACCAACACGAACCCGAACGTTTTCACCATGCAGAACCCCGAGCAATTTCCCCTCACCACAGTGGTTCTCCACCAGGTGAGCGATGAGATTCACGTTAATGGAGTGGTCGCTCCGGATGTGAATCGGTCCGTCCCTGTGGTGTCGCTGGGCGGCGGCCGGGTAGTCGAGATCAAGGCCAAGCTCGGCGATTACGTCAACAAGGGGCAGGTGCTGTTGCTCATTAACAGTCCCGATCTGTCATCAGCGTTCTCCGATTATCAAAAGTTCAAGGCTGATGATCTGCTGGCAGACAAGCAACTGGCACGCGCCAAACTGCTCTATGACAGGGGCGCCATCCCGCTGGCCGATCTGGAAAACGCGGAAGACGTCCGCACCAAGGCCGCTGCCGACCTCAACGCCGCACTCCAGCACGTGCGTGTCCTGGGGGGCGACGTGAACAATCCCTCTCCGCTGCTGCCGTTGCGGGCCCCCATTTCGGGGACAATCGTCGATCAGCAGATTACGGGTGGAACGGGGGTGCGATCTCTCGATAATCAGCAGGCGCTGTTCACTATTGCTGACCTTTCCGTAGTCTGGGTGCTTTGTGATGTGTACCAGGACATGCTGTCTCGCGTGCACGTGGGCGATATCGCTGAAATCAACGTGAGCGGCTATAGCGAAGAGTTCCCTGGGAAAGTGATCAATATCAGCCAGGTCCTCGATCCCAACACGCGGGCGGCAAAGGTACGAATCGAGTTGCCAAATTCACATGGCATCATGCGCGCGGGAATGTTCGTGACCGCTACCTTTCGTGGTCGCCAACCGGTGGAACGTGTAGTTGTGCCTGCCTCAGCCGTCGTTCATCTGCACGACAAGGATTGGGTGTTCGTGCCCGCCGGCGGAAACAAGTTCCGGCGTGTGGCGGTGCAGCTTGGTACACAGGAAAAGGATGGATCGCAGCCGATCATCAGCGGACTGAAACCGGGCGATCAGGTCGTGACCAATGCGTTGCAGTTTGCCAGCGCGGCGGAGGAATAGACATGATCGGGTTCCTGGTTGACTTCGCGCTGCACAACCGAACCCTGGTGTTGGCCCTCGGGGTTGGATTGCTGATCTGGGGCATCATCTCCTTTCACAATCTCCCTGTCGAGGCCTACCCCGATGTTGCCGACAAGTATGTGTGGGTGATCACACAATGGCCGGGCCGGGCGGCGGAGGAGGTCGAACAGCAGGTCACAATTCCTATCGAGACCCAGATGAACGGGCTTGGACACCTCACCCATCTGCGCTCCATTTCGCTTGCCGGTCTCTCTTTTATCACCGCTATCTTCGATGACGAGTCGGACAACCTCCAGAATCGGCAGCAAGTGCTGGAAAAGCTTACGCTGGTCAATCTGCCGTCGGGTCTAAACCCGCAAATCGGTCCGGACTTCAGCCCCGCAGGCCAGATCTACTTTTATACCCTGCAAAGCACGAACCCGCAGTACGACATCATGGACTTGAAGGCACTGCAGGATTGGGTCGTCTTTAAACACCTGATGTCGGTGCCCAATGTGGCGGCGGTTTCGATCTTTGGCGGCGAAACCCGCGAATACCAGGTTCAGGTTGACCCTGACAAACTGGTCGCCTATGGACTCTCGATGGCGCAGGTCGAGCAGGCGCTGGCGGCGAACAATCTGAACGGAGGCGGCAGTTTCATCGAGAAAGGCCAGCAAGCCTACAACATTCGCGCTGTCGGCCTGATGCAGAATACCGAGGACGTGGGTGCGACCGTATTGAAGGTGCAGAACGGCACTCCGGTGCGGGTTAGAGACATTGCTATTGTCACCCAGGGGCCCAAGATCCGGCTGGGGCGTCTGGGCAAGGCCATTCGCCACCAGGACGGACAGGTCATCGACAACGATGATGTGGTCGAAGGCATCGTACAGATGCGCAAGGGCGCCGAGGCGGAGAGCGTTCTGCGCAACATCGACCTCAAGGTGAACTTTCTCAACAAGTATGTGCTTCCCCCAGGGGTAAAGATAGTTCCTCACATCGATCGCGACGATCTCGTTCACCTGACCACACACACCGTACTCCACAACCTCACCGAGGGCATTCTGCTGGTGGTTCTGGTGCTGTTCTTTTTCCTGGGAAATATCCGTTCGGCCCTCATTGTCGCAGTCACGATTCCATTCTCGCTGTTCTTTGCCTCCATTCTGCTGGGGTTGAGCCGCATTCCCGCAAACCTGCTTTCCTTGGGTGCCCTGGACTTCGGCATGATTGTGGACGGCGCGGTGGTGATGATCGAAAACATCTTACGCCGGCTGGAAAACCACCAGAGGGGAAGCGTCGATGAGACCATTCGTGCTGCCGCCCATGAGGTGCAGCGGCCGGTGTTTTACGCCATCACCATA
>CAZDYZ010000878.1:0-6215 GCA_964509525.1 uncultured Acidobacteriaceae bacterium | reverse complement strand
CGGAAGTAATCGGCTTGGCTGGAAAACGGCCTATGGGTGAAAGTGAACCAGCACGAACCGAAGTCATCTCTGAGGACAGCGACAGATGAGTTTAATTGACACGCACATCCCGTGGTTGTCCTCTGCGTGATAAACGGGATTGTCACTACAGGAGTCTGATCGAGATTGCAAACCGATCATTGACCGCTTCTTTCAACTTCTGCCTGCATCCGATGTACTGCTCCGTTGTCTGCACTGACGCATGGCCAAGAAGAAACTGAATTTGTTCGAGTTCGCCTCCTGCGCCGTGACAAAGGCGAGCGCAGGTGCGGCGAAGGTCGTGCGGTGCAAGATGTTCGATGCCGATCCGCTTGGCATATCGCTTTACTGCAGTCCACACCACGTCGGCAGTTACGCCAGAAGCCAATTCCGCCCTGTTTCTCCAGATCCTCCTAAAAACTTTGCCTTCAGTCACTCCTGCATCACAAAGCCAGATATCGACTAGTGTCTTACACCAATCTGGAACGGGCACTGTTCGCAGCCGTCCAGCCTTGCCGAGCAAATCGACGATCTCGGCAATGTGTTCTCGAAGTGCTTGAAACGGTGATTAGATAAGCGACAAGCAGCTATTTGCACCGCCGCAAAAGAGAGCACGATCGGCAATCGCCAACTTGGTCGTGCCAGTCCTCTGGGCGGTGGCTTGGATGCAAATTTCTTGTCTAGATTTCGCAGCCGATGATCTACTCCAAGTCGTACTGCGAGTGTGCCTGCTCTAAGTGGTGCCAGCTCAATGCTGCTTTCAGCACAAACGTCGTTGTCATTGTTCGGCTTCCGTATGATAAGACGGGTGATTGGGAAAGGGATGCGCGACCCGTGTCCATCCGGATGAACTCGCATCTTGGCCAGCTTCCATCCTTGCCACACGCCTGCAGATATGCCAGCGCTCTCGCTGCTACATCATGTTGCCAGCTTGCAGCAAATCCGGTTGCCTGGACGCAAGCCAAACCAAGTAGAGCCAGGCATGTATCCAGCGGGTTTCCCCAGCTGCCGTCAGCGAGCTGACTACCCGTGAGGAAATCCACTGCCGAACCAATTGCCTCACACTCCGGTGCGACGCGGACAAGTAACCGGACGCAGACATAAGTGCCGTAAAAGGGGCCGTGATACCAGGTGCTGCTCCACGAGCCATCTGACTTCTGGTGCTTTATCAGGTAGGTCAATCCAGTCCGAATCTGGTCCTGAAACTGTTCCCGGCCGGTCAGCGTCAAAGCATAGAACAGGTTAGCCATAACATCCGGATCAGGCCCGGTGCCCCACATTGTCCGGGCAAAACCCGCCTGGCGTTTCTCAGCCTCGGTGAGTCCCGAACCAGGTAGAATCCACGTTTCGATTGATCCGTCAGGGTGCCGATTGTCCTGAAGCAGAATCGCGATGGGCTCTGCGCAGTATTGTTGCATCTCGTGTTGATGTCCGGAGTGCCATAGAACCTGCACAATCTGCGCAAGATCGTCCGCGTCCGCGGGCAACTCCGGCAGCTTCGGGAAATAACTCCAACCACATCGCCCGCGAGCACGCTGATCAAGCAGATAGCTAATCTCGCTGTCAATCACGGATTGCAACTGCCCCGAGAGTACATGATTCGCGTCGCAGAGGATATCTGCGATAAGGGCCCGTTGAAAGACATCGCCACGTTGGTATTGAGGGCCGCTAAATCCGAACTCCGGCGGGAATTCCATTACATGACGAGCCTCACCAAAGCCTGTGCGCCATTGTTCGACAATGTAATGTAAGGCCTGCCAGGCGAGTTCCTGCCACGGCGTAAGTGGCATCGGCAATGTCAGATCCAAACGCGGTTGACTGCTTGCGCGCTGTAAGTTCTCCTCGACGATCTGTTCGAGGTCCTGCATGAACAAAGTACATTGCTTTCGCAGTTCAAGATGCACCTTCAGCCATCCGAGCGTTGGCCATCGCTTGATAAGTTCGTGTGCTTCATCCAGGGTTGCGATGGCCAATTCCATGAGATACTTCGCATGGCCACCGTAAAAAATCTCGCGACCTACCTCCTCTTTTAAACGCGAGAACTCTTCCTCGGTGAGGCCAGTTGGTTTTTCCCCAAGCACTCGCGCCAACAATAGCGAGGGCACTCCTGCCGTCAGATCTTCTTTCCAGTCGCAGAGATCATCCAGCATTTGGCGCCCGACGTTATAGGCATCAATCGCTCGGGTGAGTGGCTGAAGCGCGTCGCGGTTGCCTTCCATGGCAGCAAGTCCAGCGATAGCAGCACGCGATACCCCATTCTTTCCGCGGGCAATTTGAACACTTAACTCTTCCGAGTATTCTTGCCAAGGTCGTCCGCCGGCGACAAACTTCTGTTCTTCGACACAGGCAACGGCGAATTGTCTCAGGTAACAACGAAAGTCTTGCCAAAAGCAATTGCCGGCTGGAAACAGCTCGTGCAGCTGGCGATATGCCTCGAATTGCATGGCGATAACGCGAAGGGCGTTGGTCGGCGCCAAATCGGCGTAAGCATGGCGCTCCTTTCCCTCGTCGAAAAGCTTGTCATGAAGGAAGACGGAGCTCGCAAACAAGCGCGAGGCAACCGCGAACCGGTCAAGGTCCCGATCGATAATGGATGGAAAGGCCTGCCTGAACAGGTAGGGGAAGCAATCATAGGCGGACGACTCCGCATCAGCCGAGAGAACGATCTGCGCAGGCCACGAGGCCTGTAAGTTCCTGATCTCTTCAGCGATCAGCATCGCCTTTCGGCTGAGGCTATCCGGTAGCGATTCGACCACGTGGCCCCGATCCCGCGTTGCCCTTTCCTGTCGATTCCCAGAAGACTGCGAATTCTCGTCGGCATCGTTAGACGAGACACTACTACGTCGGCCTTGCCTCGAGATCCCTTCCAGGCGCCTGTATGTACTATGCTTCTAAACTTGGGATATATACCTAGTCTTTTGAAACGCTGACCGAAACAGTGACATGCCAGCCGGACCTCGCCGCCGCGGCACCTCTGAGACGCGATTCCAGTTCTTCGACATCCACTCCTTTGCCTAAAACTCCCCTTAAATTCAACTTCTCAGGCTCTAAGCCGGCCTTACGCAAAGCGCCGACCAACTGTTCGCCATCTACCTCAATAACTGTCGTGTTCTGCCGTTTTTCATGCTCCATCTCGACACTCCTTTGTAATGCTCAGCATTGAATGTTTGTTGTCAGTTCCTAAAGTGACTCGACTCCTATCTCTAGTCGGCCGTGCCGTGTCACGGCCCATCAAGCGTACGACTAGTTTGCTAGTCCCAGCTTGCCCAAGATCTCGGTCGTCATATGATGCCCAACGACTAACAAGCGGCGCTGCGTTTTGTTGTGGATCACCAGTTTCGATTGGTTAAGAAGCTGGCCGTGCAAGTCAGCAATCTCGAGTTCATCGCCAGGCGCGATCGAGCGAGAACGCACCGGAATTTCCAGATAAGTACACCCGCTATCGGGCTTGCCTCCCAGATTTACAAACAGCATGCCCAATGGCCGCTCTTCAATAGCTCCCCACGACTTGTCTCGAGTCCGCATTAGCCGGTTCAAATTGTCGATATCAAATCGAAACTCCCGAAAAACCAGAGTGTCTTTTATATTTCCTCTCTCAATGCCGTACTGCACCGCGTCGTACTCAATCATGTCGAGCAGCTGCGGAGCTGTGCCGGCGAATGCGGGAGCAAACTCTTCGCGAATATAACGAACGAAATCAGTGCGAAAGCGATAGAGATAATAGTCTTGTTGGTTATGGCCGACGTCGACGTTAGCGGCTTGCCAGGTTAACCACCGCGTGAAGATGTCAGACAAAGAGACTCCAGATTTTCTCAGCCCCAGCAATAAAGGCGCGCAGGTATAAATAGCGGCGGATAGTGACTTGGCCAGCATTCGGCTCAGATGTGGGGTAGGAATGTAATAGAAACTGGAGAAAACCTCGGGATATTGCTTCACGGCATCGATTTCGTCTTCGTTCAGCAAGAATAGCGAAATATCCGAACTGTGGCCGTCAAAACTCAGGCAGTACCTGTACTTGTCATATAAGGGGCTTCCCACAAGAGGCGCCAATAAATGCAACTGGACGGTGGTTGCAGGTGAGAGCTGGAGCACGTCCAAGGCCATCTCAACCGTATCCAATGCGTCCTCGACTGTTTCGTCCGGGAAGCCGGTTATAAAGGACGCCGTAGGATTCATGCCCAGCTCGGCGCACTGATGCAGGACCGGCAGAACTTGCGATGTATGCAGTCTTTTCTTAACGATGGGTTGCAATCTTTGAGAACCAGTCTCGATTCCGAAGAAGATCCCGACGCAGCCCGCGGCCGCCATCTTGTCTAGAAGGTCTGGTGTGACGCAATCCACCCGGGCACTGCAACCCCAGGTAAAACCGTACCGACCTTCGATCAGCGTTTGACAGAAATCGCCCATCCACTTTTTGTCGACGGTGAGCATGTCATGGACGAGGTCGAAGTCTTTGAATCCGTACGTTCGGTGAAGATGCAGCAGTTCAGCAAGTAAACGTGCAGGAGTCTTGGTGCGGTACTTCCTGGCGAAGAACAGGTTGGTGGAGCAGAATGCACAATCGAATGGGCATCCACGCCCTGCTTCTACTGGGATAAGGGAGAACGCGCCGTCTTCGACCGGGCAGAGGTCGTATGCTGGATAAGGAAGTTGGTCAAGGTTGAGGAGAGGCCGCGTATCGCTTCGGTGGAACTGGCCTTCGGGGTCCCGCCAGCTCAAACCTGAGAATTCGCTTTCTGTTCCCTGTCCCGTCGCCCAGTCGTCAATAAGGTTTGGGAAGATGGTATCGGCTTCGCCGCGCACGATGCAGTCAATCCACGGAAAGTGCATCAGAGTTGGCTCATCCGTCGCAGTGGCTTGCGGGCCGCCGAGTACGATCTTCACGTGCGGAAGAACCTGCTTGCAGTGTCGAGCCAGAGTGAGCGTTTGAGGATACGAGTTACACATCGTAGTGAAACCGACGACGTTCGGGGCGGTTTCCGCAATCAACTCTGCCACTTGCTGGTGGAATTGGGGGCCTTCCTGTGCTTTTCCCGAAGCCAGAGCGAGCGATTGGTCCACAATCTCGGCGATATGACCTCGTTCACGCAAGGCCGCCGCAAGGCACAGCAGATTAAGCGGGATGTATGGCTTCGGGAATCGAGCAATATGCCAGTCCGCGTTGAAGCAAGTGACCAGTGTAATCTTCATGGTTCAGTCACTTCATTCATTACCTAGTTGCGAACGAACTTCAGGCGCAGCTGCTGCTAGCCACAGTCGTTAGAGACCTAGCAGCTCGGCGCCCAAATAGTAAAAGTTAGACAACCAAGCCTCGATGGCGATAGTGTCGCGCAATTCGCCACGAAGCTGCTCAAACAGTTCAAGAGAGCGGTTCCAGCCCAGTTGACCTGATGTCAACAGCGCTTCACGATTTCCATCCGAGGGCTCATCACGAATATCATCAATAAGCTGGTAGCAGATACCCAACTGCAGGCCAAAGCTCCCCAGTTGTTCCGCGAGGATGGGGCCTGCATCGGCGAGTATCGCAGCTATCTCAGTGGTGGCTTGGAACAAGCTTCCGGTTTTCGCCGCGAGGATGTCAGTGTCCTGTTTTCCTGCCCCGTTGCCATCGAGGAACTCGGCTCGTGCCATTCGGCGCCCGCCAATTGTTCGAGCCATGAGCCGGGTAATCTGCAAGAGTTGTTCGGGCCCGCTGGCGATCTGCGTTACTACCTCGAATGCCGCGGCGACTAAGGCGTGGGCAGTTAGTATGGCCGCCGCCTCACCAAATCGCGCGTGGACACTTAACGTGCCTCGCCTCAGGGCAGTGTTATCAAGCGCCGGCAGATCATCTACCACTAAACTGGCCGCATGGAGCATCTCGACTGCGGTGGCGGCCTCGCGGGCCTGTTTCTGCGACGTGCCGCAGGACTCCGCCACCGCCAAGAGCAGCAGACCGCGCAGGCATTGACCACCAGAGAGAGCGTAGCTCATTGTTTGCGTTATTGGGGGGAGGCTACAACGAGCCACAGCGCGACGGCCATCTTCCTCCAGCAACGCACGCAATTCGTCAAGCTTCCACGCGTGGCCGAGTCGGTTGCAGGCGGGGAGTGTTTTCCTTTGGGTTGGTGGGACGCCGTCGAAGACCGCAACTCTTTGTGGCATGTCTCTCCCTCCTTTATGGCTCAGAAGGGGTTCTGCCAGATTTGTTAGGGCCC
>CAZDYZ010000877.1:0-2301 GCA_964509525.1 uncultured Acidobacteriaceae bacterium | reverse complement strand
GTTCTCCTTCGGCGCCGTGCTCTACGAGATGGTCACGGGAGGCGTTCCTTTCCGCGGTGAGACTTCGGCGATCATCTTTGATGCCATCCTTAACCGCGCACCAGTATCAGCGGTTCGTCTTAATCCGGATGTGCCGGCGCGCCTGGAAGAAATCATCAACAAAGCTCTCGAGAAAGACGTGGATCTGCGCTACCAGCATGCTTCCGAGATGCGCAGCGATCTGAAGCGCCTGCAGCGGGACAGCAGTTCCGGGCATCGACCTGCGGCCCAGGAAGCGGTAGCGGAAAGTGGGGGCCAGCCAAGTGCGGCGGCATCGCCGGGCTCGGGATCCTCTACCCCCACGCCAGCGGCTGTGCAGTCCTCGTCTCGCCAGGCCGTCAGCAGTCCGAGTCTGGCGATCGCGGCGCGCCCGCGAAAGGTCGGGGTCCTCACAGCAGCAATGGCGTTGCTGGCTCTGACCGCAGTTGGCTTCGGCATTTATTGGTTTTTCAGCAGCAGCGGTCCGCCTCCGTTTCAGAATTTCACGATCACGCAGGTCACGAATACTGGCAAGGCGGTGCAAGCTGCCATTTCGCCTGATGGGAAATACATTGCTAACGTGCAGGACGATAACGGCCTTCGCAGCCTCTGGCTACGCAACGTGCCAACCGGTAGTGACACCCAGATCGTCGCGCCCTCGGATGCCACTTACGATACACTCGCCTTCTCTCCTGATGGGAACTACATTTACTTTCGCAAGGCCCTGCTCGGTACTGGCAGCGCATGGAACTTGTACCGCGTTCCCGTGCTGGGAGGATCGCCACAGATGGTCGTGCGCGACGTCGACACGAACGTCACCTTTTCGCCTGATGGGCACCGCATGGCGTATGGGCGGGGCAACGACCCGGAGGTAGGAAAATTTCGCCTGCTGGCGGCCAATCCCGATGGGAGCGACGAAAAGGTCCTGCGAATCACACCCAGTGATGTCGATTTCGCTCGTGCCGTGAGCTGGTCAGCCGATGGAAAAACAATTACCTACGGCATCTTCGCCGTCGGCGGTGTCCTAAGCACGCTCAGAAATTTGGATGTTGCCAGCCACCAGGTACGCGATATCGCCACCTACAAGGATGACCTTGTGGAGGCCGCAACCTGGCTGCCAGCCGCCCGGGCACTGATCGCACTATATCGAGAAAAAGGGCCTAGCTACACGCGGGCACAACTGGGCTGGATTGCGCCCAGGGGCGGAGCGATTCAACCTATAACGCGCGACACCAATTCGTACGAGACCCTCACGGTCTCTTCGGATGGAAAAACCGCAACCACGGTTCAAGTTCGCCACACGAACTACCTCGATCTCCTCGTGACGTCGGGCCTGGCGCAAAGCGCTTCCAGCCAGCCTCTGCCAGGGGCTCAGGATGTTCAGTCGCTCACCTGGACCGCAGATGGCAAACTGCTCGTCACCGACCGGCAAAGCGTGCGGCGGCTCAACACCAATGGCGATCTCGAAAGCACGCTGGTCAACGACCCCAATTCACTGATCAGGGACCTATCATCCTGCGGAGACCGCTACGTGTTACTTGCCTGGGCATTTCATGCAGGCAGCAACACGCAAACCATCTGGCGGGTCGATGCTGACGGTTCCAACCCAATGCAACTGACCAAGGGAACCTTCGATGCCGATCCGGTCTGCTCTCCCGATGGGAAATGGGCCTACTACACTGACGGATATACTTCTGTGATGAGAGTGCCAGTGCAGGGAGGACAGGCTGAAGCCGTGCCTCATGCCGCCATACCGATGATGTATGGAATCGGGTTGGGCATCGCCATCTCACCCGACGGGAGACGGCTTGTTTTTAATGCGGATTTCACGCTGGTGAACGAACCACAGGCGGCTGCGACCAAGTTGGCGGTTTTGGAGCTTGACCCTGCCGGAAAATCCTCGCCGACCTTGCTTGCGCCCGATCCACGTCTTGGCGGAGGCGCAGGAGCCGGCATCTTCGTTAATCGGCTGAGGTTCACCCCCGATGGCAACGCGGTCGCCTATGTGATCCGCGATAAAGGAGTGGACAACGTCTTCGTGCAGCCGCTGGATGGCTCCCCTGGACACCAGATCACGAATTTCCCCTCCGACCACATCACCGGGTTCCGCTGGTCTCCGGACGGCAAGTACCTCGCCGTCGCGCGCATCCACGACACCTCAGATGTAGTGCTGCTCAAGGAAAAGTAGTCCTTTGCCGCCAGAAGTGTCTCGACGCCATCTGACAGACATGCAGTCAAAACGGCGAGAGACTTCATAAGTCACCACCCCACACATCTGAATGT
>CAZDYZ010000876.1:0-7779 GCA_964509525.1 uncultured Acidobacteriaceae bacterium | reverse complement strand
CTAGGGTGAAACCATGCGACGGGTACAACGAGATGAACTGATGTGACTAGCCTAGTCTAAGCCTAGCTATCGCAACAGGTGAGTCCCCGCACGTTGAAGCCCAACTGGTCGCTCACCTCTATACCACTACTCCGAATCGTTCCGGAGGGCAGCTCCAGCACCCGTCGGGTCTTCCAGTTAATCGCAGCAAACCGCCACGGGCCCAGCCTTTCCCAGGTTCCAAGCACGCGCATCTGTGCATCCAGCGAGACCACGTCGATTGGAAACCGCATGCCAAAAGTATGAATCCCGGATGATGGCTCGATTAGGAGCCCGCATCCGGGTTCTAGGTTCTGGGTTCCGAGCAGGCCCACGAGACGAGTGAATGCCTTGTCGGCGACTCGTATCCGTGTGCCAACTACGGCGTTCTTGGTTATGTTGACGATCTCAATGTGACGAGATCCTCCCATGTTCAGCTCCTCCCGACTACGCGGTTTTACGACGCCGCATGATCAGGATCATGAGAACTACAGCAAACAGAACACCTGCCCCTGCGCGAATTACCGTTACGGTATCCATTGTCAGCTCCTCTCCTTCCTAAATTGAGTTAGTATTCCTAGTGAAACAACGTGTTCAAGCTTCTAGATATAGTCAGAAACGCGGGACCAAGTAAAACAATGAAGATACTGGGAAAAATGAACAAGACCAGCGGAAAAATGAGCTTCACTGTAGTCTTGGCTGCCATTTCTTCGGCTTGTTGCCGCCGTTTAGTTCGCAGGCTGTCAGAAAACACGCTCAGCGCCTTGACGATAGGAGTACCGAAGCGATCGGTCTGGCCTAGCATGCTGACGAAGTTCTTCACTATGTCGAGGCGGGTCCGATCCGACATGCCTTGCCAAGCTTCGAGACGCGCCTTGCCTGCTCGTTGCTCAACGTTGATAGTCATGAACTCCTCGCTGATTGCGCGATGGCTGATAGCCAGTTCCTGGCCGGCGCGCAAGAGGGCCTGGTCCAAGCCAAGGCCCGCTTCCACGCAGATAACCATAAGGTCGATGGCGTCCGGCATGCTCAGGCGGATGTCCTCCCTGCGCCGTCTCGTCATCTGGGTGAGACACAAGTCTGGAACCATGTAAGCGACCACTGGCAAAACGACCATCCAGAAGCTGCTGTTACTACCCGGGATGAAAGTGGCCGCGACCAGGGCGACCAGAGGCGCTAGAAGGCGCAGCCCGAAATAAAGATCAATATCGCTCTTGCTCCGACGTCCAGCCGCGATTAGGCGTTGACGGAGTTTTTCGTTGTCTTCGAGTCTCAGGCGCGTGCGAACTGAGCGCACAAGTTCCAGCGCTCGCTGACCGATGTTGGTGTGATCCTCTTGGGCGACCGCATCGAGGACAACCGGGGTGGGGGTGCGAGTCACCTCCATGAGCCGCTTGGCATGCCGCGAAGGCATCATCGTGTACAACACCACCAGGAGGCCGGCGGCGCACAACGCGGTGATTACGATGCTGACTAGGAGAATAGGGCTCATCGCCATCACACCTTGATATTGACAATCTTGCGAATCATTATGCCGCCGAGTATCATCCCGGTGGCTCCCGCATAGATTAGCTTTCTACCAGTAGGGTCCTCGATCAGCACCCGTGCATAGTCATGGTTCGCTAGGTTGATGAGGAAGAACATGATGATAGGCAAAGCGCTAAGAATCCATCCCGTCATGCGTCCCTGAGCTGTATAGGTCCGTACCTCGCCCTGAATCCGAATGCGGTCGCGTACTACTGCCGCTGTGCGCTCGAGAGTTTCAACGAGATTGCCTCCAGTCTCTTTTTGCACCAGCATTGCCGTTACTACAAACTGCAGGTCTTGGGAAGGTACCCGAGTTGCTAGCTCCAGCAAAGATTCGCGGTGTGGCAAACCGAAGTTTTGTTGCCTGGAAACCTCAAGAAACTCCGACCGCACGGGTTCTACCGCCTCCTGTCCGACGATCTCTATAGCGGCACTGATGGAGTGACCGGCCCGGAGTGCGCGAGTAATGAGATCCAGTGCATCGGGAAGCGCCAGATTAAAACGCTTCAACCGATTTGCACGACGTACCTTTAGATATAAGAAGGGCAGGGAGAGAGCCGCGATACCTACTATGGTCGAAGCCATGAATTCAGACAGGTAGTAATGCAGGATCGCAAATGCCACCACTCCACATCCCCCGGAAATCGAGAAGATGAGGGGCACACTCCAAGAACATTCCGCTTGCGTAGCCAGGACCTTTATTTTGTGGGATACGTTCCAATTCGTGAGCAGCTTGTCAAGCCAATCAATCTCGCTGAGTTGCGTGCTTTTGAGGATATCAGGCACGCCTTCACTGCCGAAAAAATTACTTGAAACGGCCTGAATGCCAGCCATTCGTGCTTGGATGGAGCGGTCCATAGCGCTCGGACGCGTGACGATCATCACTGCCGTAAAGGTCAGTACTAGGACCACTGCGAAAACCAGGCAAAGCAGAACCATGGCTCAGGGCGGGGCCCTACACCTCCTCTGAAACTTCCAGAAGATTCATGTCAAACGGAATACCCGAGGCCCTCAGCCTCTCCGCGAACTTAGGAACTATCCCTGTCGACACGAATCTGCCAAGTACTTTCCCATTCGGTCCGATACCGCGCTTCTCGAAAAGGAAGATGTCCTGCATGCTGACGATATCGCCGACGGTACCGGCGATCTCCGATATGTGGGTGACCCGACGGGTGCCATCGCTCATGCGTGATACCTGCACGATTACCTGGATGGCGGAAGCCATTTGTTGCCGCACAGCCTTTTCCGGCAGGTTAAGATTGGCCATCATTGCCATGGTCTCGATACGAGCCAGAGCGTCACGCGGGGTGTTGGCGTGAACGGTTGTAATTGACCCATCGTGTCCGGTATTCATGGCCTGCAACATATCCAGCGCCTCTTCGCCTCGCACCTCACCGACCACTATCCGGTCAGGTCGCATACGGAGGGCATTAATCACCAGCTCACGTGCCCGGACACCGCCTTTTCCTTCTACGTTGGGAGGCCGGGTTTCTAGCCTTACGACGTGCCTTTGCCGAAGTTGCAATTCCGCGGAATCTTCAATGGTGACGATTCGTTCCTTGTCGGAGATAAAGCTGGACAGGACATTCAGCAGTGTGGTCTTTCCTGCTCCGGTTCCGCCCGAGACGATCACGTTGAGACGGGCCTGGACCGCACCTTGCAGCACCTCCATCATTTGTGGTGTGAACTCACGATAATTCAGCAAATCCTGCGCCGAGAGAGGAGAGGTGCCGAAGCGGCGAATCGAGAGGATCGGACCATCGACTGCCAGCGGAGGGATAATGGCGTTGACACGAGAACCATCCTTCAATCGCGCGTCCACCATGGGTGAGGACTCATCGACCCTTCTTCCCACCCCGGACACAATCTTGTCAATGATGTGCATAAGGTGAGTGTTGTCCTTGAAAGCGACGTTGGTTCTCTCCAGTACGCCTCCGCGTTCAACGTAGACCGTGTCGGCGGTGTTCACCAAAATATCGTTGACCGTCGGATCCTGCAGGAGTGGCTCAAGCGGTCCAAGGCCAAAGACTTCATCCAGCACCTCATTCGCGATGCGCTCCCGTTCTATGGCACTGAACGGAATTCCCTGCTCGCTGACAAGCTGATGAATGACCCCCAGCAGCTGTATCCGGGCGCGGGCATCCTCCATGAAAAACAGCTTTTCGAGGTCGAGCTTGTTTATCAGGTCGCGATGGACAGCGGACTTCACTTCCTGCTGCGCACGTCCAACCATTTGCTTAGGCCCGCGGTTGGCCATGTTCAAAGCCCGGTCCGCTGAGGGCGTGGTTGCAGTCAAATCAGACACAGATCCTCCACCAATCAATAGGCACTAGAGTGTTCATCTAACCGAACAAAGAAAACTTCCGCTTGGGTTGTTCCTGAACCACTTCCGAGGACGGCACCAGGCTGCCGGCCCACTTCTTCATCTGTATGGCAAACTCGCTCTTTTGGTCGTGCGTGACAGGAGTTCCCGTGTTCATGGCACGAATCAGCGCAGCAGAATAGTTAGGCATGGTAATGGCAATCGGCTGCCGAATTGCGTTTTCGATCTGCTCCAGACTGACTGCCCCTTGCGAGGAAAAGCGATTGATCACAACACGAAGCTTCGACGGGGACATCGAGCACTGCAGCAGCCGGTCGATGTAGCGGGACAAATCCCGCAATGCCGGAACGTCAGGGGTAGCTATGAGATAAAGCTCGTCGCAACAGTCGATAGTAACGAGGTTCAAGTCGCCTATTCCGCGGGGCGAATCAATGATGACGAATTCGTACACCTCGGCAAGAAAATGAACTGCGCGCTCGACAGCATCCAGCGAGATATTTGGCATCCCGTTCAAGACGCTGGGAGACGGCAAAATATCGATTCCGCTGGAATGATGGGTAACGAAGCTGCTGAGTAGCGTCTGGTCGAGCCTTCCTATGTTCCGTACCAACTCATAGAAGTCATAGCTTGCCCCATCCTGGCCTAGATAGATACCCACATGTCCCAGTTGGCGATGTTGGTCTACGATGAGCACCTTCTTGCCGAATGGGCGGGATAGAAATGTCGCCAAATGAACCGCCAGGGTGGTCGTTCCCGCACCTCCGCGACATCCTACGAATGCCAGGGTCCTTCCTATGCACTTGTTGGCCAATTCGCTGGACTTCAGCCGGTCGCGGAGCCGTGTCAAAGACTCGCACAGGGTCTCGATCGACAGCGGCTTGGTAAGGTATTCACCGCAGCCGGCGCGCATCGCCTCCAGAATGAGTGCCGGATCGTTTTTCTCAGAAAGCGCAATCAGTGTGGTCTTTCCATGCAGCATCTGATGCAAGGTGTTGGCCGCCTGAACTGCGCGCTCATGGTCTTTGTCGAAGTCGATGACACACACGGATGCTTCGGCGTTCTGTAGCTTCAGCAAAGGCTGAAGCTCGCCCTCGCGGGGAGAGTATTCTTGCAGTTCTCCCACGAAACTGCCGTATTCGCGATGCGTGGCTTGACGTACCTTGTCTGCAGATTCTTGATCGACGCAGACAGTGATCACGCACATCCCACTTTGGGTCGTTTTGGATTCCTCAGCCTTCACCAACTGCTCCCTTTTTGCCTCGCCTGCGCTATCGCTGACCCGGAGGTCTACTTTGGTATGCCATGATCAAAGTTCTTCAACTCTCCAGGTGGCGATACCCAGTTTGGTTGTGCCGGTGGCTGTACCGGGCCATTAAGGGGATCAATGATGTTCGCCGTTGCGATAATAATCAGTTCACCCACCGAATGGTTCTGATTCCTCGACCGGAACAGCTGTCCAAGTACAGGAATATCCCCTATGCCCGGTATTTTGCTGAACTGGTCTGTGGTACGACGGTCGAGGATTCCAGAAATACCAAAGCTCTGCCCATCTCTGAGTTCAACTTCCGTCTCTGCTTTGCGCGTTGACAGGGCCGGCAGTGCATAGCCAGCAATGATGACCTCATTGCTGTAATCGAGCGAGCTGACTTCCGGCATGATCTTCAGCCGAATTGTCCCGTCGGGGTTAACGAAGGGAGTGAACTCCAGCTTGACTCCGTATTGCCGGAATTGGACGGTCACGGTGGATACACCACCGCCAGAAGGCTGCACCACCGGGTATGGAAATTCGCCGCCAGCCAGAAACTTGGCAGGCTGTCCGTTTATTGTCATCAAAGTGGGCTCAGCTAAAATCTCAAGTACGCCTTTGCTCTGTAGGGCTTTGAGGGTGGCACCCAGGTTGAGACCCGTGCTGAAGTAGAAGAGATTTAAGACGTCACTTAGCGTAGCCGTCGTCGCTTGACCACCGCCGATCGTGGGGAATGTCGGGGCGGCGAACTGGCCCGTAGTCCCGAGTCCCGTATTTGGTCCGATGCTGAATATGTTGAAAGCAAATTCATTGACCTTGGTACGGTCTACTTCTGCGATCTCTATCTTGAGCTGAACCTGTGGCCGATGTCTTGGATCCACAATGATCGAATTGACAACTTCCTTGGAATAGACCGAAGCCAGTTTCCCTGCTGCTTCTGCCTCGCCATCGGCACCAACTACTCCAGAGAGGAACACCCTTCCTTCTTGGGATTCTACGTCGATCTTTGCGACTGGTAATGCTTGAGCTAAAGCACTGCGCAGGCCCGTGACATCTGCGTCGGCCAGCACAGTATAGACCGTCGATTCCCCGGTTTCATTCCAGACAACGACACTACTTGTTCCGGTAGCCTTGGCGGTGATTACCAGCTCGTGCGGGCTGGCAGCCAAAGAATCAAGGACGGAAGGATTGCTCACATATACGCGACGCAGACGGCTTGCTGTAGTAATGAACAATGACCTTCCTACAACCAGATGTAGCGTCTGGTTCGCGCCACTGGCTGGAGGAGCTTCTGCCTGGCCCGAAGCAGGGGCAGCAACTGGCGCACCTGCATCAACTCCCGGTAGTTTTGTAAACATCCAAGGAATCTGAATCGGGGCCTTAGTATCGGTATCTTGCTGGGAGGACTTCGGCTCAGGAATAGACCCCAACGTTGCCGGTACCAAAGCTGACGGAGCTGGTGGCGCCGTGTATACATCTTGACCCACCAGTCTGTTCACAGATAGCAGAAAAAAGAGGATGCACACAGCGTACAGCCATCGTTGACAGTATGTTTTCATTGCAGCCATAGCGTCACTCGAACCGGGCGGTTGAATGCTTGTCGCCAATGATCGTCTCGACGACATAGCCTGGATTATCCTGTGTTTTCGGAGTCACACGTCCGACCACTGCGTGCGGCCGCGTCTCCGAGCCGAATAGAGCGGTTACCTGGACAGGGACTGAATTGACCCGGGCACGGTCCGCTCCATTTCGCAAAACGAAGTGTATGGTTCCCTGGCTGGCAGCCAAGACCAGCTTCTGCGCGTCCTGAGGCGTGAGCAGCAGAGTGACGACATTGGCGGACTGCGCCTTTCCCTGCGGATCAGGCTCGGAATTCTGACCAGTCGTTAATACCTCAACGTCTTGCAATACAATCTGTGTGGCTGAGGTCGTCGCGTCGTTCGAGCGAAGAGTGACCAGGATGTCGACATGCGATCCAGGGAACAAAAATCCCGCGACGCCGACTACCTCATCGGAACGCACAGACGTCGCCCGCATTCCCTCCGGAATTTTTACCGTCAGTCCAATTCCTGAACCAGGAGCTGCCAGATAGCTTTCCAGAATCGGTTGACCGCTAGCGACCGGGTAGATCACCGATCGTCCAATGACATCATCTATTTTGTTGAACCCTCCTTGTACCGGAACGCCTTCCGGCCATTCCACCATGACAAGGTTCTCCTGCTTCAATACCTCGCCGGACTTTAACGTTCGGGATGCCGCGGCATAACGAAGCGTCTGTGGCCGAGCAGTACCTCGGTTCGCGACCTTCCGGCTGATGTAGAACGTCATCCCGCCGGACAGCAGCAAGGCAATCAAGAGAGCGATCACAAGGCGGCGCGGGTTCATGCTTTTATCTCAGCAGCGTATTCCAGGACAACACCGCCGCTCCGGCGGCAACAGCGATTCCATACGGAAGGCGCAGGGTCAAAGGGTTTGTAATGTTGAGCGCCGGATGAGGCGTGAGTCCAGACTTGCCGTGGTGAATGATCAGGGTTACCACGTTAGCTAGGGCAGCTTTGAGCCGTCCTTTAAACAGGGCGAATACGATAGCAAGAACTCCACCCAAAAGGCTCGTTGCTAGCAGAATTTCACCTACGTGTCCCAGACCAACAATGGCGCTCACCGC
>CAZDYZ010000875.1:0-3513 GCA_964509525.1 uncultured Acidobacteriaceae bacterium | reverse complement strand
GCTATTGCCACCTGGAGAAGCTGCACAACTTGGAGTCGCTCCCGTCAGATGGCTTCAGCGTGGTTTGTTTCCCTGTGAAAGTGCGTTCGGCCTCCGCCGGCTGGACCAGAGCGGTTGCGATCTTGGAAAGCGGGACATAATGCCTTTATGGCATTGCAGGTTGTGTCCCCCGTATTCTTACGTCACGAGTTCGCTGGGCAGGGCTTCCTCTTCGGTGAGCGACTGAAATAGACGCACTCCAAGACCGATCGACTGAGCCGCTTCCAAACCTTCCGTGTTACTGTCCTCGGATGGCTCAGTGGGTTGAGGCGACAAAATACACCATAGTATCGCCCGCCGCGGCCCTGAGTGATTGCAATCACAGACCGCAGTAGGATATTGACATTGTCCAAGCTGGCAAGCAACCCTCAGGTCTGAGATGCTTTAGACCCGCAAGCCCAAACGACAGCGATCCGCGACCAGGATTTACTCGCCTATCAGAGACCGAGAGTGTCTGTATGTCCGGCTTTGGGATGATTCGTACGGACCGATTCGTTCCCTCGAAGACGTCAAGTACATCCACGCAGACGTTGCCTGGAAAAGCCAGGTTCTTTCCGGGGCTCTACACTTTGTATAAACACGCAAGCGGGACTAGTGGCTTGACTGTATGCAGAGGATAGTCCCGTTACGCCCGCGCCTACCTTGAGCACGTCGCTGTCAGTGGTTCGGCAACATGATTCTTCATGGCTTACCTTCCGAACTTGTCGGCAATCCCTTCGCCTTCTCCCGGATCTGTCTCTGCGCGACTGCCAGTTTGTAGGCAACATAGTACTTGTAGATATTTGAAACATAGGTGACCGTCTCTTGCCCGATGTCCTTGGCCGCGACCAATTCCACATTCCCGAACCAGACGTCCGGATCAAGGCCCATGTCGGTCGCCTCTTTACGCAGTCTGGCTATCCGATTTGGTCCGGCATTGTAACTGGCGAATACAAATAGCGTTTTGTTTACGGGATCAATCTTCGGGTCATTGAAATAAGTATCTGCAATGTTGCGTAGCATCTTGACCCCGGCATGAATATTGCCGTCGGCGGTCCCCACGTTTGGAATACTGATGGGAGAAGCTGCCGCATTTTTTGGGATTACTTGCATAATGCCCACTGCACCGCTTGGGTTCCTCTTGCTTTGGTCCAGCAGAGATTCCTGGTAGCCTTGGGCCGCAATCATCAGATAGTCGAAGTTGTACTCTCCAGCATACTTCTGGAAAAGCTCAAGGTTCGTTTGGAACTTCCTCATCTCTTCGGCTGAAGTTGAATTCTTGACCCACTTGGTGTTTTGTAGGTAGCGGCGCAGCAGGGTGCTGCCGAAGGATGTCCCCACTGCGTGCGACTCGACAAAGTCGTCGACCAACTGCTGGAATTGCGGGTTGTTCTTCCGCATCACCCATGCCAGTTGGGCACCACTTGCGACCACCAAGTCAGGGTGCGGCTGGATGTGATCCAGTACTTTTGACCAGAGATCGGCACGCTGTTGGGTCGTGACCGTCGCAGGGATCAACCCGGCGTTCACCATCTGCACTAAGTCATCGTCCATCAAGTCCTTGTCGGCCGCTTTGATGACGATTTGGGTCTTGCCAGCCTTTTGCAGCGTCTCATTAGCTTTCTGCAGGTTTTCGTAGTAGGTGGCAAGCGGATTGGCGTACACTTCCTTTCCACCCAAGTCTGCGAGGTCAGAGACCGGGCCGAAATTTGGTCCGGTTACGATGATCTGGGTCACGTTCGTCTGTATCGGGTTCGAGAAGGCAACGCGCTTTTCACGGTCGGGCGTCACCACGATTCCGGAGGCGATTATGTCCCCCACTCCTTCTGTTAGAGCCGCCTCAAGCTGATCCAGTCGCATAGGAAGAAATGTGACTTTCACACCCAGCTTGCCCGTCTTCAGCTTCTGATTGGCAAACTTCTGGAACTCTTCCAGTGCCTCGTACATGACGCCTTGCGGCCGCCCTTTATCATAAAAAAACGCGATGGGGTTGAGTATGACTAGTGCACGGATGTTGCGGCGCTTCACCATCCCATCGAGGTCATCGGTGTAACGCCCAAAACCCGTCGGCAGCAAGACCCGGTTCGAGGGCGCAGGTGGCTGGTCTGGTGAGGATATTAGAGGAGGGGGAGCTTCCTGCTGCTTTGCCCGCTCCGTACCGGTCGGCGGCGTAGTTTCCTTCTTGCCACAGGCACTCAGTGAAACGAAAACCAACAAAGGTAATGCGAACACGAGAGCCTGGCGGGACAAGGTTGAGGTTGAGTACATTGATTTTCTCCTCTACGGGGGGGAGCCTACGAGTACACGCTCCATCATTGTTCTTGTTCACGCAAACCATACGGGTACTCCCGCCGAGTTTGAGCTGCGAGCCAGGCGGAAGGTCCTATTTATCTCACACTCCAGGCTTGAAAAGTAGCGTCTGGAAACGTTCCTCCCCTAGTACTCGTCGAAATTCCCTGAATGCAAATAGAGGAAGGAAGGAAGGTGCAAAATATGACAATACTGCGGCTGATGAATACATCGATGTGTGTTTCGTGGAACGCTTCTGCAATAGTTGAACCACGCAGAAAGCCCTTGACTACCTCCTCGACCACGTGGAAGGCGAACACGAGCAGGCCAAACAGAAAAGCCTTGTAGATGGACGATAGAACCAAAGGCCTGGATTCGTACCTTGAGCCAACTTTCGCGTATTCGCCGATCATGATGACCTTAGTAACCACTAAAGCATTGATAAGCGCAAAGGAGTAGTTCCAATCCTTACCGTGGAATTCGTGCAGCAGAAGCATGCTGTGAGTCGTGAGCGCGCAAAAGAAGAAAGCTAGATACAGGAAAATCGCCAGCATCTCCAGGAGCTCATGCTTGGCCTTCCCTTTCAGTTCTGATCTTGCGGCAGTATCTTTGGTCATCCGCATTCCTCCAAGTACTTGATCCGCGGGTGGCTCGTGATTGCGCTTTCTGCTAAAGCATTAATCGACAGTCTGTTGGGCGATGTGCACGGACATTATAAGCTCGACGTTTTTAAACCAACATTTTGGAATCGAGCACTTTCGTCGGGCGTGTTCGCGAGCCCCGTAATGTGCATGGGGCCGACGTCGTGAACTGGCGAGAGTCACTCGTCATTCAATCTCCCGCAACGACGTAGGCCAAAAATACATTGGGCATGAGTCCTGCAACATTCAAATGGTGGGATGGCAAGTCGCAGTTCCTATGCAGAGGTTCGACTTTGCGTGCACGCCCGTTCCTTGTTCCACCTTGGATTCCTTGCTGAGAATCTTCCAGATCAGTGACAAGGACCGATGGAAAATCGCGCCGGTGGTCTGATTGTGCCCTAGCTGTGGTGCTAGCGGTCGCTAGGGAAGCTCTGAATAAGCACAGCTTTCGGTGTGCCATGTCGTAAACCTATCGACTCAGATGTTCATTGTTAGCGATTTGGGTCTCAGCTGTTGTCTGAAAGCCGCCCAAGTATCGTTAAAAGGCCCGCTGGGAACTTATACC
>CAZDYZ010000874.1:0-10130 GCA_964509525.1 uncultured Acidobacteriaceae bacterium | reverse complement strand
CTGCCACCGTGGCCCGACAAACATTCTGTCGCGATGTCTGCAACGGCTTCTGCCGATTTAGCATGACGTCTAATCCGCGAACTCGTATCGACGATTCCGGCATGACCCCAACTAGACAGTTGGCGTGTGGGACTTGCTTGCGTTACTATGCTGTTCCTAACTGGCCGACAGGGCTGAGGTGCCACTTATGGCGTTTCAGGTGGATCGCAGTCAATTCGATCCGGAGTTAGGGTTTGAGTATTACATCTGCTTCAAACCTCCGGTCGAGGTCGATGGCGACGAGATACGTTCGCGGATTTCCGTCGAGGCTTCACTTTCTCTGTCGGAAACAGGAGATGTTGCTGATTTGAGCTTTATGCTGCCAAAAGTATGCCGCAATGATCAGGCCTTATCCTACTTGAAGCGCGATCCGGCCGTCGCATGCGTCGAAAACCGTGTTTTTGTTGCGTTACCTGGTCTCAGCGGTGACGCGGTTTTCAATTCCCCAGCAACCCTCGAACTGGATCGCGCTGGACGCATCGTTGCCATCGAAATCAACGGATGCATTCCCAAGACCAGCACCTTTCACCCCGCCAGGGCATAGAACGTTCCGGAACCTTGCGTCCCGATTCAGATATCATATTCGCGTGGAGAATGTGACCGCGTTTGTCCTCGCGGGTGGTCAAAGCTCGCGAATGGGGTTCGACAAGGCGCTGCTGACATTTCGCCATCAAACGTTACTTGCGCGTGCGCTACATGTCGGAGCCGCGGTTGCGGGAAAGGTCGTGATCGTCGGTCCGCGGGCGCGGTACGCGACGTACGGCGAAGTGGTCGAAGACATCTACCTGGGGTGCGGTCCCCTTGGCGGAATCCATGCTGCGCTTCTTAGATCAAAAACAGACCTAAACCTCGTCCTCTCTGTAGACATGCCCCTGATGACGTCAGAATTTCTCAAATGGTTGCTGGGACAGGCGAGCAAAGCGGGTGAGATGATCGTCATTCCAGATGTGCTCGGGGGGCCGCAACCGCTGTGTGCAGTGTATCGCAGGTCCCTGCAAGAACTGGCGGAGCAGGCGTTGAAGAACGGCGACTACAAGGTCGGACACCTATTCTCACGCGCGCCCACACTCTACATCTCGCAAGCGAAAATCTATGAAGCCGGTTTTGCGCCGGCGATCTTTCGAAATGTGAACACCGCTGAGGAATACGAAGCTTTAATGCGGGATGAGGGTGAAGTGTTGGCGGAGGGGAGGGAATCCGCCCGGGAATGAACGAACAAAGGCCTTATATCGAGTTCGAGGATGTGCATAAGGCATTCAACAGCAATGTCGTCCTTAACGGCGTCAGCTTCCAGGTGATGCCTGGGGAGACCGTCTGCATTCTGGGGCGAAGCGGTGTCGGAAAATCAGTATCGCTGCATCTCATAATGGGTTTTCTCAAGCCTGACCGGGGTCGGATTCAGGTCGCCTACGAGGACATCGCTGACTACGACGAGGAGAACATGGAGCGCATACGTAAGAAGGTAACCATGGTATTTCAAAACGGGGCGCTGTTTGATTCGCTCACGGTGGGTGAGAACGTTGCCTTTCCGCTGCGCGAACGCGGCGGACTCCAGGAGGAGCAAATCTACCAGATCATTGATGGGTTGCTCGACATGGTTGGAGTACGCGAGTTCCGTGACCTTCTTCCATCAGACTTGTCCACAGGAATGAAGCGTTCTGTCGCGATCGCCCGCGCTCTGGCTGCGCAGCCCGACGCTATCCTCTACGACGAGCCCACTACCATGGTTGATCCGCTCATGGCGCACCTGCTGGGTGACTTGATCAGAAAACTCAAGCAGCAACTGAAGCTGACCAGCATTGTGGTGACCCACGACATGGCGCTCGCCAAGAAATTGGCCGACCGCTTGCTTTTCTTGCACGAGGGCAAAGCCATCTTCTTCGGCACCTTTGCCGACATGGCGCGGTGCCAACAGCCGATCGTGCAGGAATTCCTCCAATTCGACTCGATGGACTTCGAACGCTACTTCGGTTCGCGCCGTCCGGCTCACGAGCCTCGATTGTGAGTCCCTAGAATCCTTGTGCGACGAGGCTTTCGACCGTCAGGGGACCGGTCTGGCGGTTGCGCATGGTCCACTTTTCCAGATACTTGGCGACGATGTCAGTCTCGATGTTGACGGGATCGCCCCGATTGAGCGAGCCCAAGTTCGTCATCCTGATGGTGTGCGGAATAATGGCTATGGTCAACCGCAAGCCCTCCAGCTTCGCCACCGTAAGACTGATGCCCTCGATCGAGATCGAGCCTTTGAACACAATGTACTTCTCAAGGTCTTCGGAAATGTCAACGAGGAGCCAAAAATCGTCCGCATCTGGGATGGGCTCAAGAGCAATGAAGCTCCCGGTTCCGTCCACGTGTCCTTGAACTATGTGGCCGCCCATGCGTCCATCGACCTTCAGCGGCAACTCAAGGTTAACCTGCGCGCCTTTGGTGATGCGGGACAGCGAAGTCCGTTTCCAGGTCTCCGCGGCAAGATCGGCGCAGAAAGACGGAGGTCTGATGTCGAGTGCGGTCAGGCAGACGCCACTGACGGCAACGCTGTTCCCTTGCTTCAGCTCTTTGGCCGTGTTCGGCGCCTCAATTGTGATCCGGTGATTACCACCGTGCTCCACAATGTTAGCGACGGTCCCCACTTCTTCAATTAGCCCAGTGAACATGCTGTTAGCCCTGACATAATTCATAAATTATGGCCTGGGGAAGGGGCCAGGCAAATTACATCTGCATAAGGATCTCGCAGGTATCCCTCGACTGCGAAATCTTCTCCGAAGCGGTACAAGGTGAGCGATTTTATGTAAGCCGCTTCGCTCATGCGCCGATAACCTGCACCCAGGGCAAAGGGGATAGAACCTGTGCCCGCGAGAATCTTAGGTGCGTAGTAAAAGAAAATCTTATCTACAACGCCAGCCGCAAGGGCCGCCCAGTTGACCATAGCCCCACCTTCAATAATGAGGCTGGTGATCTCGTGCTCGCCAAGACTTGCCAGAACTCGCTCAAGATCAGGCCGCCCGTCACCAGCTGGCGAACCTCCCGGGAAGAGGATCGTACCATCTTGGGGGGGGCGTTGTATCGGGACCTGTTCCACGACAACGCCCAGCGCTTCCAATTCGCGCTTCTTGTTCTCTTCTGCGAAGCAGCAAAACACGATGAGGTCATCTTTTGCTGTCTTCACCACGCGAGAGTCGAGCGGCAAGCGCAGCCTGGAATCAAGAATGACGCGCAGCAAGGGTCTGCGACGGGAAAGGCCGGTACGGTCGGTAAGCAGCGGATCATCGGCGATAACCGTTCCCACACCAACCAGGATGGCATCGCTGGCATGACGCATTTCATGCACGTGAGCTCTGGCCTCCTGGCTGCTAATCCAGGTATGGCTCGCCGCCAGCCCCTCGGAGATCTCACGGTCGCCCGCCGGAGGAGCGATCTTGCCGTCCAGTGTCATTGCGGTCTTCAGTGTGACGAAGGGTCTTTTGTGACGAATGTACTTGGCGAACGCTTCGTTGAGCTTCTTGGCGGTGGTTTCGCAGAGGCCTTCGCAAACCTCTATTCCTGCGGAGCGCAACTTCGCCAGGCCGCGGCCGGAGACGAGCAGGTTGGGGTCGCGCATTGCCGCGACGACACGCCTTACGCCAGCGGCGATGACGACGTCAACACAGGGCCCAGTTCGTCCCACGTGAGTGCAGGGTTCGAGATTCAGATAGAGCGTTGCCCCACGCGCCCGCTCGCCAGCTTCTTCCAGTGCCAGTACCTCGGCGTGTTTTCGCCGTTCGTAGGTGTGGGTACCGCGGCCTACGATCTCGCCGTTCTCGGCGACCAGGATCGCGCCCACGCATGGGTTGGGAGAAGCCAGGGCCACGCCTTGCATGGCTAGCTCCAGCGCTTGCTGCATGAACTGCTCGTCAGTCAGGCAGGCGGTCATTTTAGTCGAACAGTGAGTCTACAAAGTCCTGCGGGTTAAATGGCAGCAGGTCACCGGCTTTCTCACCCACCCCGACGTAGCGCACGGGCAGGCCGAGTTCTTTGCAAATGGCAACGACCACCCCCCCTTTGGCCGTGCCGTCCAGTTTGGTGAGCACGATGCCAGTGACGGCAGCCGATTGCGTAAACAGTCTTGCCTGTTGTAAGCCATTCTGGCCCGTGGTGGCATCCATCACCAGCAAGGTTTCGTGAGGAGCCGTGTCGCTAAAGCGTTGTGCCGTACGGCGCATCTTGGCTAGCTCATCCATCAGGTTGGTCTTGGTATGTAGACGGCCGGCGGTGTCTACGATGACATAATCGGTCTTGCGCGCCTTGGCGGCCTGCAATGCATCAAAGAGCACCGCGGCGGGGTCGCCTCCTGGTTTGTTTTTGATCACTTCTGTTCCGGTGCGGTCGCCCCAAACCTCCAGTTGCTCGATAGCAGCAGCACGAAATGTGTCGGCTGCTGCCAGCAGCACAGTCTTGCCCTGCGCGCGCAAGATGTTTGCCAGCTTGCCGATGGTGGTTGTCTTGCCTGTGCCATTGACCCCGACCACGAGAATCACTTCTGGCTCTCCGTCAACCTTCTGGATCGGCCGTTGCTCGGCCGTATCAAGGATGGCCAGTAGCTCGCCTTTGAGTACCCGCTTTAGTTCATCAACATTTCCGATCTGCTTGCGATCCACTTTTTCGCGCAAGGAATCCAACACCGCCCAGGTAGTAGCGGTACCGAGATCGGCCGCGAGTAATGCAGCTTCCAGATCGTCGAGAGTCCCCCGGTCGATCTCCTTACCGATGGCGACAACATCCCCAATCCGCTCGCTGAGGGTCTCGCGGGTTCGCGATACCGCCTCTTTCATGCGCTGCAGAAAACTGGGCTTCTCTTCGTTGCTGCCAAATAAGGTCTGAATCATGGATGAATCCGACGCAAGGCCTGGAGTCGCAGGCTGATAAAGTGATTTGCCGCTCGCAAGAGAGAGATCTCTCTAGATTCAATTATAGACAAGCGCTTGCAAAGTGGTGTGATCCCTGGCTGCTGTGAGCGGAGCTTGAACGCGCGAATCCGATAAGCGGACATGGTCATCCAACAGTATGGTTAAGGAGATCTCGTAGCGAAGCGTTGGATGTGAAATAACAACGCATCTACCACGGGATTGACATCTGCCAAGGAAGGATCGCCCGGGCAATGCTGGTTGGAATTGCGCCTGATCAGAGGAAACTGTTTTCCTGGTGTGATCCTCGGTCGGCCATCCCATGTCACCGGGCACCTCACCAGACGACTCGAGCTCCAGTGATGGCAGGCGTTCAACTTTGTGGTTGACAGGCTGCTATGCGGGACAGGTCTACACGTAGAGCGCATAGAGTTTGCAAGGATGCCTTCAGCTGGCGTGCGATGCGTTCCTAATAGTAGAGGGCGTTAGCGTTTTAAGGTACAGGCTAGGTTTTTTGTAACGCCTTCATGATGCTGTTCACTAGGGATCCAAACTTAAAAGGATTCCACCTAAAATACATAGTTTTTGAGATTCATGTTAAGGTATGTCACTTGATCGGGTGGTGCAGGAGGACTGAAGCAAGGCAGGCACCTGCGCCGTCTGACGCGCTCGGGATGACATGAATGAAAAGCGGTGCAAGGGCATGAAGAGGATGTCTTTCCGAGCGGATCCGGCTGATTTGTGGTTATCGTGGTAATCCCTCCAATCCTCGACTCGGAATATCTCGCGCCGACCGTGCGGTTTGTGTACTCTGTAGTGAGTCGCAGGATTCCGATCTGTTTCTGACAAACAATGGCCCTTCCTAACCGTTGCACTGCAGGCCAGAAATTTCGTTCAGGCGTGATTGCACGGATTTGCCTGCTGAGCATTCTTTTGGGCGCGACGGCCTTCGCGCAAGTTGCGTCCCCCTGGGTAGACACCAAACCGCTGCCTGTCGATACGGGCTCGACTGGACTGAAGGAGATGCTACGGCGCCTTCACACAACTGCTCGTTTGATGCACACGGTGGCTCATCCAGACGATGAAGACGGCGGCATGCTTACGCTGGAATCGCGGGGTCACGGGGTTAGCGTGTTGCAGCTCACCCTCAATCGCGGTGAAGGTGGACAGAACAAAGTTGGCAGCAATCTGTTCGATGAGCTCGGGATCATCCGCACGCTGGAACTGCTTGCTGCCGATCGTTACTACGGAGTCGAGCAGCGGTTCACGCGGGTTGCCGACTTTGGATTCTCCAAGACTCCGGAAGAGACATTTGAGAAGTGGAGTGGTCACGATATCGCCCTAGGCGACATGGTGCGGGTGATTCGCACCTTTCGGCCGGATGTTATCTGCACTCGTTTTCAAGGCACTTCGCGCGATGGCCACGGTCACCATCAGGCCTCCGGTATCCTCACGCGTGAAGCCTTCCGGATTGCCGCCGATCCCACGCGCTTCCCGGAGCAGATTCGCGAGGGGCTACAACCCTGGCAGGCTAAGAAGCTCTATATGGACAACGTCCGGGCGAATGAGGACTGGACGGTCCAGTTGGAGACTTCCCAGTACGATCCGCTGCTTGGCGAGACCTACGTGCAGTTCGCGTGGAGGGGGCTCAAGCACCAGCTGTCGCAGGGGGCAGGCTCCTGGACTCTGTCGGAAGGGCGTCGTACCAGCTACTACAAGTTGATCGACTCGGCACTGCCGAAGCCGCCAGCTGGCGTGGAGCACGAAAGCGATTTCTTCGAGGGCATCGACACATCGTTACCCGGACTGGCTTCACGCCTCGGTGCCGACGAGGCGAAGACTCCATGGCTGCGACCACAGTTGGAGGCGATGGCAAAGAGCGTTGAAGAAGCCACAGCCTTCGTGGGTCAATCAAGCCGTCTAGACAACCGAGGCACGGCTTCGATGGAAGAAAATGATCAAGCGGCAGCCAACCCATTACTGCTCGGCTTGAGTCTCACGCGCGGTCTGATCACAAAAGTTGACAGCTCTGGATTGTCGGTGAAAGAGAAGGCCGATTTGCTCGCGAATTTGCGCACCAAAGAGGAGGAGTTCGAGCAGGCGGCGAACCTGGCTCTGGGTCTTGAACTGGGGGCTGGGCCGGGAACGCCGGACGGCCGTCCCATGGCTGAGACCTTCTCGACTGGCGACGGGGATGTGCTGGCAGCTGTCATCACCGCGGGAAAGTCATTCCTGCTAATGGCTACACTCCATAACGGCGGCTCGGTTCGTGTGGATTTGAAGCAGTTTACATTGGACGTTCCGCGAGGCTGGAAGTCTGAGCTGTTCATGGATCGCGTGCCCAACGGACTTGCCGCAGGTGACAGTTGCGCGCTTACTTTCCGTGTCACGCCGCCCCTAGATGCTCAACCCACGAAGGCGTACTTCCATCGCAATAATCCCGAGACGGACGCGATTTATCACATTGATGATCCGAGTTACGTAACGCTGGCGCTGCCTCCGCCACCCGTTGCAGCTCGCGTCGTTTACAGCGTCAACGGTGCAGAAGGTGTGATTCGCGCCATCGCGCGGACGCCGATGCACAGCAGCAAAGGCGACATCTGGTCCATGCCTCTGGCAGTCGTGCCGCCGTTTTCGATTGAGACCTCGCCCAGCACGCAGATCATAGCGGCCGGAGTCGATCCTTCCGCGGAGTTGAGCGTGGTAGTTCGTTCCACTGAAGGCCATGCGAGCGGAATGGTGCGCCCCGAAGTTCCCTTGGGATGGAAGCTAGAACCTTCGTCAGCTGGCATCGAATTCAGCACATCTGGCGCGCATGCGTCGCAGTTCAGGGTCCTACCCGATGGAGCGAAAGAAGCGCCTTATAGCGTACGCGCGCTGCTCAATGCAAATGGGCATGACTACAGCGAGGGTTATAGTTTGGTCGCGCGGCCCGACATCGGCGGTTTCTTCTACTATCAGCCTGCGTTGCAACGAGCTAGCGTGGTAGAAGTTAAGGTCCCGACCGATCTGAAGGTTGGCTACGTGATGGGGGCGGGCGATGACATCCCCACCGTGCTGCAGCAGCTTGGCCTTGACGTCACTCTACTGACCCCCGACGACGTAGAGCGCGGCAATCTCAGCCGGTTCGGCACGATCGTGCTGGGCATTCGCGCCTATGACACCCGCGACGATGTGAAGAAGAACAACCAACGGCTGCTCGATTACGTTCGCGACGGCGGTACGCTGTTGGTGCAGTACAACACTTCCCCCAACGAGTTTAATGCGGGGCACTTCACGCCGTATCCGGCGCAACTCAGCCGGGAGCGCGTGACCGTGGAAGAGGCGTCAGTCACCATTCTCGATCCACACAGCATGGTCTTGCGCTATCCCAATCGAATTACATTGCATGATTTTGATGGCTGGGTGCAGGAGCGCGGGTTGTACTTCATCGACCAATGGGATCCTCATTACACCCCCCTGCTGGCGTCAAATGACCCGGGCGAGCAACCGCAGAAGGGCGGGTTGCTGGTGGCGCAGTACGGGAAAGGCTTCTACCTCTACACCGGATATGCATTCTTTCGGCAGTTACCATTTGGCGTGCCCGGAGCGATTCGCCTCTATGTAAATCTGCTGAGCGTGGGACATGAGCCAAAATAGTGCGGCAGCACAACCGGAACTGATCCGCGGCGTGGGGCTCGTAGGTGCGACCACCCTGAACATGATTGACATGATTGGCGTGGGCCCTTTCATTACTATCCCACTGATTGTGAGCGCTGCCGGCGGGCCGCAGGCGATGCTTGGCTGGATTGGGGGTGCGATTCTGGCTCTGTGCGACGGACTCGTCTGGGCCGAATTGGGAGCGGCCATGCCCAGCGCGGGTGGTTCATATCGTTACCTGAAGGAAATCTATGGGCCGAAAACAATGGGCCGGTTGCTGGCATTCCTCTTTATTTGGCAGCTTTCCTTCAGCGCTCCGCTGTCAATCGCCTCCGGCTGCATCGGCTTAGCCCATTATGCAGGATATCTCTGGCCTGGCTTGGAACGAATACTCGCCGCCCACACAGTCCGTCTAGGAGTCCCTTTACTCGGGGCACTTCAGGCGCGCGTGGTCATCATTCCAGGGACGTTCGTCGCGATGGCGACTTGTGCGCTCGTAGTGTTTCTCTTGTATCGACGCATCACAGTTGTTGCCAAAATAGCAGAGTTGCTCTGGGTGGGCGGAGCTTTGGCCATAACGTGCATCCTTGGGGCAGGATTCACGCACTTCAGTCCTAAACTAGCATTTGACTTTCCAGAAGGAGCGTTTCATCTCTCTCATCAGTTCTTCGTCGGGTTGGGGGCAGCGATGCTGCTGACCACGTACGACTATTGGGGCTATTACAACGTGTGCTTCCTCGGCGGAGAGGTGAAGGATCCGGGTCGTAACATTCCGCGTGCACTTATCATTTCTATTCTGGCGGTCGCGGCACTCTACATGCTGATGAACCTTGCAGTTCTCGGCGTCATCCCATGGCGAGAGCTGGCACAATATTCGAATCCACAGAACAACTACATCATGTCTGTCTTCATGCAGCGGATTTACGGCAGCTGGGCGGGGCAGATTGCGGCTTGCCTGATTATCTGGACTGCTTTCGCATCGGTGTTCTCGTTGTTGCTCGGCTACTCACGGGTGCCCTACGCCGCGGCGTTGGATGGCAACTACTTTCGTGCGTTCGGTCGGGTTCATCCCGAGCACCGCTTCCCCACAGTTTCATTGTTAGCCCTAGGGGCGGTAGCGATGCTGTTCTGCTTCTTACGCCTTGCCGATGTGATTGCCGCCCTGGTGGTCATCCGCATCTTATTGCAGTTCGTTGTGCAGGCGTTTGGAGTGATGGTATTGCGCCGCCGTTGTCCCGACCTGCCACGGCCATTCCGCATGTGGCTTTATCCTCTGCCTGCTCTGGCGGCCATTGCCGGGTTCATTTTCATCCTGCTGGAACGAGAGGATTTTCTGCGTGAGATTCGCTACGCGATGGTGATTCTTGTGCTTGGCTTGTTGACTTACTTCATACGCTCGTGGCGGCGACATGAGTGGCCGTTTGCGGCCCCGCCGACGGGGATGGAGGCAGTTGGATGACCGCCTGTCACCCAGCGCGGTTGGTCCCGGATTGCCAGCAACTGGCAACGTCCTCGGCCGAGTTATGGGCATGTCGGCTTACCTTTGCGGCCCACCGAGGTCTGATTGTCGAT
>CAZDYZ010000873.1:0-3501 GCA_964509525.1 uncultured Acidobacteriaceae bacterium | reverse complement strand
ATCCTGATCGGGTGTGTGCCGGAGCAAGTCATGAAATTCGCCGTCAGTGTCCAGGGTGCCCACGAAAAGCTCGCGGATCGCATAGCCGACGCAGTTCCTGGGGTCCGCTGATCCATGACTGTCGCAAGTGTTGGACGACTTTGTCATCCAGATGCGAATCCAACGTACTGATAACGGCGACGACGACAGTCGGATAGTCGTCGTTCCGCCCCTTCCTTCCGTGATCCGCCCGAAGGGAAACGTCTGCCAGACTCCCCGTGTCGGAAACTTGATTGGGTCTTCACCCGTCCAGAATTGCACAGCATAGTGCTGGGCGTATGGGTCGGCCCAAACAATACGAATGGCGTCGACACTCTGACGATTGGACAAGTCAAGAAAGACCCATTGAGGGTGCAGCGCATCATCTTCGCCAGTGAAGGTCCGGGTTAAGTATGGGTTGCTCTTCCAGTATGAAGTTAAGTCCCCATCGGTAAGGCGGGAGTAGCCTACCGTTCCGGTGCCATCATCGCGCGTGACTCCGCGGTGTGGCAGCGGATAACCATAGCTGTAGCGGATCATCTCTGCTGGCTTGGAATCGCCAGTGAAATACCCCTTTCCACCGGGATCGCTCCAAGCGCCATGTGGGTTCCAATGCCAAGCCTCGATGTAGAGCTCAGTGTTTTGTCTGTATGTAATTGGCCCCCACCCGGCTTCGAGTACCTTGTCCACCGTGACCTTATTGAAAGTTGCGTCGACCACTGCCTGAGGAATTCGGTCGATCCCCGCTCCGAGCGCCTGGTTAGGCACAAACATCTTACGGAGGTGACTTGGGGTCGTATCGACCTGGATTGTCTGTCCCCGAGCAATTGATTGCGGAAGAATGGTAAGCATTGTCCAGAGCAAGAGTTTGAATCGCGTGCCTTGAGATGTGTGCAAAAGCATCTTTTCCGGAAACCCCCTTCTCACGGCGCTGTTGAGCGCCATCGGTAACGGCGAGAGTCGGCCATGAAAGACGAACTCTCGAAAAAGCCACTGTTTGCCTGAGCTGCAGCCATCAGAAAAGGAAAACGCTGTGACGTGAGGGGCATTATAGTGAACTGCCGATGTACGCTACATGCCGGGAACTACGCCCGCTATTTGCGGCCGCAATCGAGGAAGACCGGATCAGTTCTTTCAGCTGCCGGATCTGGCTTCAATTCTTTTGGCTAATGCGTTTCTTCCTGCCACTACTTCGGTACGGTATGCTTGATCAATGCACGTACGGGTGCTTTATCTGGGGATAGTGCGCGATATCAGTGGCCGCGACCGTGAAGTGGTCGAGCTGGCTGAAGGCTCGCGGTTGAGCGCTCTGTATGCTGATTTGGAGCGCCGCTTCCCGAAGCTGCGCGATTTTCGCAACTCCCTCGCGCTGGCATTGAACCAGGAATACTCTGATGGAGCCGCTGAGTTGCACGACAATGACGAAGTGGCGCTGATTCCCCCTGTAAGCGGCGGAGAGGAGGATGATTCGACCGCGGGAATTTTTGTGTCACTGATGTCGGAACATGCCCGGATTGTAGGTGAGCCGATCAAGACCCATGCAGTTCTGGCTGCGATCAAACATCCCGAAGACGGTGCTGTGGCAATCTTTGACGGTATCGTCCGCAACCACTCGCGCGGGCGCCGGACCCTCTATCTCGACTACACCGCGTACGCGCCGATGGCGTTGCGCCAGATGGAGCGGTTGGCCCGGCAGGCTCTGACGAACTATGCGATTCGCGACGTGCGGCTCGTGCATCGTCTGGGACGGTTACAGGTTGGCGAAAGCAGCGTCTATATTGCGGTTGCGGCCGCGCATCGCGATGCCGCCTTTGCCGCCTGTCGCTGGCTAATTGATACGTTGAAAAAGATGGTACCCATCTGGAAAAAAGAGTACTTCGAGGATGGGGCCTTGTGGGCAGACGGCGAGCCTTTCCCACCAGAAGTTCCTCTCGCAAGCGGAAGCGCGTCAAAGTAACGGAAGCAGGGTTTCAACTAACGGAATGGCTTTTAGTTGCAGGATTTCTATGCGTGCTGTGATGATGCTGGGCGCGCTGGCAGTGGTGTTCATTTGTCCTCCCGTCGCCACCCTGCTGGTTGCTCAAACTCAGTCGCAGAGCACCGTTCCTCACCCGCCCGACACGTTGAAGCCGCAACAGCCGAGCGGCGTTCCCCGCCCTCCCGAGGAGCGAAAGCAGACAACTGACACAGATGACCAGCCGGCCACAACCTTCAGAGTAAACGTCAAGCTGGTGAACGTCTTTACCACCGTTACCGACCCTAGTGGTTCTCCCGTTTCATCGCTAAAGCAGGAAGACTTTCAGGTATTTGAAGATGGTAAACCTCAAAAAATCGCGGTGTTTCATCGTGAATCGGAGCTGCCGCTCTCCATTGTCGTCGCGATTGACACTAGTCTCAGCACCCGAAGCGATCAGAAGCTCGAATTGGAGTCCGCGCGACGCTTCGCGCACACTATCCTTCGTCCTATCGATGGCCTGTCGCTCTTCCAGTTCAGCGAAGTCGTGGACCAGATAACCCCATTCACGTCCGATGTGAGGGTGATTGATCGGGCGATCAGCAGAATTCGCCCCGGCGCAGCCACAGCGCTCTATGACACACTATATCTTGGCTCCGATGCGCTGCTCGACCGACGTGGCCGCAAGGTCATGGTCGTAATCACGGACGGCGGCGATACCGTCAGCAAGACCAATTACCAGGAGGCGGTTCGCGAAGCCCAGCAGGCCGAGGTCATTCTTTACAGCATCATCATCGTTCCCATTGAAAATAGCGCGGGTCGTGACATCGGAGGAGAACACGCCCTCATCCAGCTCTCGCGTGATACTGGGGGTAAGTACTTCTACGCCAGTGGGCTACAACAGCTTGATACCGCCTTCCGCAAGATCAGCGACGAGCTGCGCACCCAGTACCTGATCGCCTATTACCCTAGCACGCGACTCGCCGACTCCGACTACCGCCGTATCGACATTAAGGTAGATCCCAACACCAAGGACTACCCCGATCCCGCTAATTTGCAGGTGCGCCATCGCAGCGGCTACTACACCATGCCGGCAAAGTAGCTTCTTGCCCGCTCCACGGGCCCCCTCGAGGAGTCTGTTAGATCTATTCTTGGGATGACTTTATTGTGGCGAGTTTTGTATCTTCGCGATGTCGCCGCGAACATGATCCGCCCGCGGGCCGCTGGGCTCTTCCTGCAAAAACACCCGAAATTGCGTGAGGGCTTCTCTTTGCCGGCCTTCCTCTTGGTAAGCGCGCGCCGCGATATAGTGAACGAAAGACGGATGTTGCGGAGCGGTGTGTGCTTGAAGCGCGCTCACGATGGCAGCATCGTAGCGACGGTTCATGTATTGCGCCTCAGCTAGCAGCATCAGGCTCCCGGTGTTAGCAGGATCCATGCTGACAGCCTTCTCCAGCAGGGTTTCAGCCCGGAGAAAGTTTTTTTGCCGCACGCACAACTTGCCCAGGTTCTCGAGCGCTTCAGCAAAG
>CAZDYZ010000872.1:0-1909 GCA_964509525.1 uncultured Acidobacteriaceae bacterium | reverse complement strand
TCGCGGAACGAAGTTCTCACTCGCCCGTGCCCCGTTCCTGCGCGTCCTGGCATCTACGCATGGTTCTTTCGTGAAGTGCCCGGTTGTGTGAATGTGAAGGGTTGCATTCGGCATCGCGGTTTGACCCTGCTCTATGTTGGGATATCGCCGAAAGCACCTCCAAAGAACGGCAGTCGTTTGAGCCGACAGACACTTCGATCCAGGATCCGCTATCACTTCAGAGGTAACGCCGAGGGACCTACGCTTCGCCTCACATTGGGTTGCCTTTTAGCTGAACGGCTGGGGATCGAACTGCGCTGCGTTGGCAGTGGCAAACGGAAGACCTTCTCAGCGGGGGAACGGGCACTCTCAGAGTGGATGGGGGAGAACGCCTATGTCTGCTGGGTAGAGTGCGATGAGCCGTGGGAGGTTGAAGAACGGGCGATCTCATCTCTTTGCCTGCCCTTGAACATAGACAAGAACCAACATTACTCGTTTTGTTCAACCCTGAAACAGATCAGGAAAGCTGCGGCCGATAAAGCCAACGCGCTCCCGGTTCAATGATCTGCTGTTCCGCCGTGGGAAGCGTGGCCTTCGATCTCCTCTGGTGCACCGGCAAGGATCTCCGGCGCTTGCCCCTGATCGAGCGCAAACTCCAGATCCTTTCCGTCGTGCGGGAAAATGCCGAGCGTATTCCGTAGGTGCATACTTGTTGTGTGTGCGCTGTTCCCGAATGTTATGTTGGTCAAACCACAGGGACGGCTTACGGCCTTGAGTCGTCACCCCCTTTCTCACAGGCGTACCAGGGCGCTTTGACCCATGTCTTCATTCTGATCTAGCCGCAGCGAGCAATATGCTATTGACCGGGCACTGGCGTTGGCTCGTCGAGAAACAGCTGTACCTCACGGAATAGCTGGATTCGGTTCTTCTCCATAATTATGCTGTGCGTGCCTTCGCTGATTTCCACAAACCTCTTATAAGGCGCACTCGTGAGTTTCGCGTAATAGGCGTGAGACATATAACTCGGCAGATCGGCATCCCATTCTGCATGTACGAGCAAGACCGGTACGGTGATCTGAGCCGGATCGTAAAGCGGCTTTCCTGCAGTCCAGAATTCCCGTCCGTCCAGGACGACGCCATTAGGGGCTCTGAGAACCGGTGGACTTTGTTTTACACCTACAGGGTCAGTTGCGAAAGTGGCGTCCGCCCACGCCTCAAACCATCCGGCGGGAATAAGGTCTGCCTTCTTATCGGCAGGCACACCAGTCAGCCAACGGTCTCTTGCTGCCGCTCGGGACACGGAACGGTATGCTCCCAATGGTCCTGGCGCACCCACAAGGCTCGGGGTGGTCTGAAGCCATAGGGTCGCGTAAAGCACTAAGCGGTTGACCTTGTCGTTGTGCTGTGCTGTATAAGTGCCCATGATGGCAGTGCCCCAGCTCCAGCCCATGAGATCAATCTTGGCAAGGTGGCGACGGGCGAGAATGTGCTCAACCGCACTGCTTACGTCGCGCACCGCCATTTCCGTGCGTACAATCGGCGGGTTCTTGTCTCCTGGCTGGTCCATCTCTGGTGGCCGCGTAGATTGACCGTAGCCACGCAGATCCACCAGATACACGTCATAGCCACGGCTGGCAATATAGTCCATCCAGGAGAAGCCGTTGAGTTTCAGGTCGAAGGCGGTCTCCGAAGGGTAAGTCGCGCCATGCACGTATAGCAGCGTGCGCTCGGGAGTAAAGTTCTTTAAATTGCGAGGGTGCTTGTTGCGGATGTATAGCTTTATGCCGGGGGTATCCGAGGGTATCCAATAAGACTCCGTTACCAGATTGGAAGTTGGCAATTCCGGGTTCTTGACCTGTGCCGAGGTAACAACAACCGTCAATGTCAGGAATACGCCAAGTGTTAGCAATGAGATTCCCCACTGTTTCAT
>CAZDYZ010000871.1:0-3161 GCA_964509525.1 uncultured Acidobacteriaceae bacterium | reverse complement strand
CCGAAGGTCTTGCGCGCGCTGGGCGGACGTCCCTGAAGGTAGACCGCGGCCCAGGACATGAGCAACGCGACAAAATCGGTGAAGTTGTGCCCCGCCTCAGAAAGTAACGCCAGGCTGTGTGCGCGCAAACCCGCTACGATGAGGAGTACGATGTAAACCAGCGTGACAACCAATGATATCTGCAGGACCCTCGAGGTCGTCACACGGTGCACGTTACTGGCGTGCATGTGCATGTTACAAGTCTAAAAGCGGGATCGCAATCTGTTCAACTTGATAGTTATCTAGGTATTTTCCACAAAAATTAAGTGGTCATGTGCGAGGTTTTCGTTTCCGGGTCGACAAGCCTTACATCATCCGGCAGAAAGAACAGTCCCTCTGCCAGCGTCGGGTGAATATAAACGGCCCCCTTCAGCAGGGTATAGGGAATCCCGGCAAGCATGAGGGTGTAGATAACATGTCCGTCTCCCCGCCATCACTCGACAAGAATCCTGGCTCCCAGTATGCGATCGTGGTTGCGTCCACTATATTTTCATGAGACCAGCGGTTTCGTGACGCTCGAAAGCTCGGGCACAATCGACATTGGGACTTGGCCGATCTTCGGCTTGTATCTTTGGAGCTCGTGCCTCCTTCCCGGTCATGCCTACGGCACCCAATTGCGGGTCGGTGAAGATGCAGTAAGGAACAATCCGCTTAACGGTTGTGAGCTCCTTAGCTTCGATTAGGTTGGCGTAAACGATCTGGAAATCGTTATAGGAAAGTGAAAGCAAGTCCGCCTTTTACGTTCCCGAAAGCCCAAGTACCGAATACAATGCTTTCGAGTCGGCCGTTGACCTTAATCGTTCCATCCGCATTGGTTTCAATTCGTGCTTTGTCGCGGGCAAGGTCTTCCGTGTTGGGGCGTCGTCGAGTCGCAATCAGCACCTGAGATCCAACCAAGGTCGATGTACCGCCGGGTTGTTCTATGGTAAGTACGACCTCGTGCCTTTGTGTTCCGCCTGTGTTGTGCGAGCATTGAGCACAAAGCACATCCCCTCCGCTTCGAGGGCCTTCTGGAGCTCGCCTGCGACCTCCGGTCTTCCCCGAGGTAGGATTTGGCAGTTACTCTGGATCACCGTCACGCGGCTGCCAAGAGGATTCACTGACTGCACTCGGTGCGGCATGAACACGGTTTGGCTGCTTGGTAGGTGATACAATTTCGCCGCATCCTGCACTGGCTGCAATTGTCTTGTCCAAGCCCAAAGGAGAGCTTATGAGTTCGGCCACTCACTCCATCCCACTCGAAGACAAGCCTCTGTCGGAGATCGAACGCGTTGTAGATACATTCGTTGCCCCAAGCAAAACCTTTACCGACATCCGCCGCAGCGCCAGTTGGTGGTTGCCGTTTGTGCTAATGGCGATCTCCAGTTTTGCCATGGTGTTTGTAGTGGACAAGAAGCTCGGCATGGAGAAGGTAGTCGAAAACCAGATGGCTCTCTCGCCCAAGCAGGCGGAAAAGCTGGACCAACTGCCGGCCGACCAGCGCGAAGCGCAGATGCAAACCATCGTGAAGTTCAACCGGGTTGTGGCTTACGTTTATCCGGTGGTTTTGCTGATCGTGGCTGCGATCATCGCGGCCGTACTACTGGGGACCTTCAATTTCGGCTTCGGCGCCGAACTCACCTTCAAGCAATGCTTCAGCGTCACTATGTATTCCTGGCTACCAGGTATTTTGAAGGCGCTTATCGCCATTCTGGCTGTCAGCGCTGGCGGGGCAGAAGGTTTCACCTTTCAGAATCCTGTAGCTAGCAACCTGGGTACACTGGCGGACCCCAACTCCCATTTCCTTTACTCCGTGGCTACCTCGCTCGACGTATTTACAATCTGGGTACTCGTGCTGACAGGAATCGGGTATTCGTGTCTTACGAAGGTCAAACGCGGGACTTGCATGGCCGTCGTCTTTGGCTGGTGGCTGGTAGTCGTGCTGGCAGGAGCCGCAGTCGCGGCGGTGTTTGCCTAAGAGCGGGCCCACGGCCCGATCCCCGCATCGCTCTGAAAGCCTGGGCCCCGTCTTGTGCAGTGCATCCCGGCGTGGTTTTCTCGCCCAAATCGGAACTGTGCTCGGCTGTTGCTCTTGTACACGCCGACGTAGATGTCCAAAGTTGTTATATACTTCGGCTAACTCGCTTTTATAGTTCCGCCACATTAGGCGGATAGGGGCGCGATTCATCTTCATAAGCCCCGAAAAAATTACGAGTGTTTACTAGGCGCCAGAAAGGCGAAGGAGTCGAAGCCCGCCCGTGCGTCTTGGGAACGGGACTGAATCGCCGGCATAATCTTAATATCCCCGGCGCTCTTTGAATCCGGCCGTAGACGCCAGGACAGGCATGGGAGGTGTTGCTTGGACCTGGTTTTTATACGTGTTCTATTTGTCTTTGTTACAGCTCTTGCCAGTTACGAACTACAGCCGCTCCGGCTAGAGCGGTGGCCTTCTGCGGGCGTAGGAGTTCTGTTCGGTCTGGCGGTCATTCTCTTCGAAGTCCGCTTGCGCCAAGTTAGCTTGAAGCGGTTAATAGGCGCCGTCATCGGCAGCATCCTAGGAATCATTGGGGCTTATCTTTTTAGCCTTGTAATTGGCAACAGCATTCGCCCGGGACCTACCCAGAGCTTTCTGCAACTCTTTGTGATGCTGGTCATGGCCTATGTTGGTCTGATCGTTGGCGCGGGCAAGGGTGATCTTCTCAACCTGGCTGCGCTGGGAGGCATATTCGGTGGCGAGAAGCAGTCGAAGAGAAGCTATAAGATCCTCGATACCAGTGTCATCATCGATGGGCGCATCGCCGATATCGCCGAGACCGGGTTCCTCGATGGCGTCATCGTCATTCCACAATTCGTGCTTCGGGAGCTGCAGTTGGTGGCCGACTCGGCCGATTCCATGAAGCGCAACCGCGGGCGGCGAGGCCTGGATATCCTGCAGCGTATTCAGAAGATTGCAACGCTGCATATTCAGATCGTGGAAGACGATTTTCCCGCCGTACGCGAAGTCGACCTGAAGCTTATTGAGCTGGCCAAACTGTACGAAGGCAAGATAGTTACCAACGACTTCAATCTCAACAAGGTGGCGCAACTGCAGGGCGTTGAGGTTCTGAACATCAACGAGCTGGCCAACTCACTAAAGCCGATCG
>CAZDYZ010000870.1:0-2386 GCA_964509525.1 uncultured Acidobacteriaceae bacterium | reverse complement strand
ATAGCTACAACGGCGTAGCCAGGCTCGATCAACAGATTGGTGACAAACACCACCTTTATCTGCGCGTTTACGGCGGGCAGGGCAATCAAATAGCTCCGCTCGGCGGCAGCCCTGCCTTGGGCACCGCTAGTTCCAACTTGCCTTACTACTTTGAAGTTGCCCCCATCCATGTCTTCAACTATTCTGCCGTCTTAAACTCAACGCTCACCAACAAGATCACCAATCAGCTTTTGTTTGGGGCCAACTACTTCAATCAGATCTTCCACGACAACAACAACAGCTTCGATACTAAAGCCATGGGCTTATTCCTCAGCCCTAGTGCGGTGGCTCACGGGGCGTACATCGATGGGGCCCCGAACATTGTGATCGCTCCTCCCTCTACCAGCGGGTCCGGCGGGTTTGAGCAAATTGGGCTCACGCCGCCGGAAGGCCGGAGTGACTTGACATGGCACATCACGGACATCGTCTCTTACACAATCGGCAAACACCAGTTCCGCTTCGGGGGTGAGGTTCGCGACGCACACCTCAATGAGTTTTATCATCGCAGGGGAACTGGGCAATTCGTCTTCGACGGAACCGCCGGTCCATGGGCCGGCAGCGCGGCCTGCACCAACAACCCTCTCCTCTGCTCACTGGCCGATTTTCTGGCCGGAGATGTATCGGCCTGCGATGCCTTCCACCTTAGCGCCGGCGATCTTTGCGGTTCGACGATCGCCGTAGGTGATCCGGAGCGCTGGGTATATGTGCATGCCATCAATCTGTATGCTCAAGACTCCTGGCAAATAACGAAGAGGCTAAACATCAACTACGGCTTGCGGTATGAGTATTTTGGGCCCTTGACCAGCGACAAGGCAGACATCGACAACTTCGTTCCAGGAACCGGGTTCTACACGACCAGCAGCAGCCACCCTCTCTTTAACCCGGGCAAAGACCATTTCGCCCCTCGTCTCGGTTTTGCCTATCAACCGACCGCGAAGCCCGACCTCGTGGTCCGCGGTGGTTTCGGCGTGTTTTACGATCAGATCAACTTGAACCCATTTCTGGACTTCCGCCCGCCGGTTGCTGCTCCACAAGGGATCGAGGGTAACCCTGTCGGAAGTTCTCCTGTTTCCACCTACACTCTGAGCGGTTACAACTGGGACGCAGTGCAAGCCGGTGGGGCATCGATCTTTCCCGCCGTCTCGACCTGCTCGACGTTGAACTACCTCACTCAAGCCTCCACTGACAATTGCGGGGTACCAAATTACTCGACTGGCCAGAACCTTTATGGTGTGTATTCCGTCAGCCCGAATTTCCGCACGCCTTACTTCTTCAACTACAACCTTCAAATCGAGAAGGGCCTCGGCACTGCCGGAGTCTTCCAGATTGGGTATGTCGGAAGCGAAGGGCGCAAACTGAATATCGTGAGCAACATTAATCCTGGGCAGGGTGGCGCCACCAACCCTCTCTTCGGCCCATTAAACACGACCTACCCCAATGCCGGCAACGTCTTGCAACTGAACACGATCGGAACATCTAACTATAACGCGTTGCAGACCATTTTCCGGACCAGGGGGTGGCACGGGTTTTCCTCGCAGTTTGCCTACACGTGGTCGCACTCTCTAGACGAGGTGAGCGAATATCGCGGCGCCATCTTGACTAACTACTTAGATCCCAAACTGGATTACGGGAACAGCGACTTTGATACCCGGAATCTTTTCACCATCGATTTCACCTATGATGTGCCAAAAGCACCTTGGGCCACTTCCGGCTGGTCAAAGCAAGTGTTTAACAACTGGCAGGTCAGCAGCGTAATGAACTGGCATAGCGGTCAGCCGTCCGATGAGGGCCGTTTGGGTCTGGACCTCATTGGCAACCCCTACGCTGGAATTAGCCACAGCTTCACTTTAAGCATACCTGGGGTCCAGTGGTGGAATCCCGCTGCGTTCTGCCAACCCGGGGGTTCCGCATGCCCCGGAACGGCAGATGACCTCGCGCGAAACAAGTTTACGGGCCCGGGGTTCGAAGACATCGACCTGTCCTTCATCAAGAACATCCCGATTACTGAGCGCGTCAGGATCCAGCTCCGGGCGGACTTCTTTAACCTCTTCAACCACATCAATCTCGCCTCGGGAGTTGGGTCCGTGAACAGCGTCTGCGCTCCTGCTCCTGTCACCGGAGTCTGCACAACTGCAAGCGGCTTCGGAACAGTGACCGATACGATCGGCGACTTCAACGGCGCTCCAGCCATCGGCCCCGGAGAGCCGCGCAACATCCAACTCGTCGCCAAGATCATCTTCTAATCGCCTCGGAACAAAACGATCAGCCAGAAGGCCCGCTGATGTCCTAACCGGGCCCTCTGCTTTTGAAGCTGACGTGGAAGAGATGCTGAGATCCCTAGCTTCGG
>CAZDYZ010000869.1:0-3559 GCA_964509525.1 uncultured Acidobacteriaceae bacterium | reverse complement strand
CCCGAGCGAAGCTGGAAAGCAATGTCCTCACGGTTGAAATGAAGGAGGCAAAGTGATCAAGCCACAGAAAGGCCAGCCGGTTACGAGCGAGCAGGTCGTTTATGAGCGCTGCCCGTGCCGTGAGATCGTGGATACCGTACGGGATCGTCTGGGAATTTCGCCCGCCGTTCGACAGCACCTGGCGAACTCACGGGTTGAGTTCCTCAAGGCGGTCCGCGAGATCCTTAATGAGCGCATCGAGCGCTTGTCAAGTCAGAGTCAGCAGGGAACAAAGGTCCCGGTTGAGTAAAAAGTGACGCATTCGGCACCAATTTCTGAATAGTCGTCAACTCTGCTCGGATCGCGATATATCTGTGTTTCCTGTGATAGGGGACTGATCCGCTAGGTGATGCGGGCCCAACCGACGCTGGCTCTCAATGCCTGGATCCGAAAGAGATCATCACACCAATCCTTGTTTCAATTCGATCACGTGTGGCGAAAACCAGAACCGGGAGAGTCTATTGTCCGGCCTGTTCTTTGCGCAATATGACTGCTTCAAGAATGATGGAGCGCTGTGGGAAGCCATATTTTTATGCGCCACCACCAGCTCCTTTGTCCGTCCGGCTCACCGGCCCAACTTACTGGCGAGCCAATGGTCGACGCTACACTTTCCCGGTCCAGAGAAGATCAGCCAGAGAAAGAAGAGGCCCAACAGGACTTCCGGAAGGTAGAGGAAATTATCGAGCCAGTTGAGAAACGAAAGTCCTTTGGGCATGGTGCCAAGCTTGGTCGTCAAGATGGCGACGAGCATATTGACCAGCAAAATCGAACTGGCTAGGCTGGAAAGGAATCCTAGGGCCAGCAGGCATCCGCCGGCGAACTCAACCGCGGAGACAAAATAAGTCATCAGGTGGGGGAGTGGGATTCCAGCGTCGACCAGCGTTTCATACATAGCTTGGGTCCGGCTGGTGACAAATAGTTTGTTTGCTCCCGAAATTCCGAAGAATACTCCAAGGGAAACGCGCACAAGTAAGATCGCATATTGTTCCAGGTTAGCGCTTCCGAGTAACACAAACCGGACCACCCGTTCCCACTCCATCGCTGGCTTCTCCCCGGGGAAGTTGTCCTGTGATGATACTCCTTGGCGCTTGAAGCCTAGCTGCTCAGGACAAGAAGCATCCCACATCCAACCGTCGACAGGACAGGTTGTAACACGCAGGGGCCGAGTTTGATGAGGAAACATCAAGAAGTCGCTGTTGATCGGCGGTGTGCTGGGAATCCGACCAGCACGCCCTCGTTATCGACGCGACTGACAGAGGGTCTTCAGCGAGGACGGATACTATCAAAGTAATTCGTCTTATGGCTGAACTCCGGGTATCGAGGCAGAAGTGGAGCTCACATTGACTAGCGGTGCGGGGATGCTGCGGTTATGCAGTCGTTGTAGACTGTTGGCGTTGATTGATCCGCGACGCACCCAAGCGCAAGCCTGCACGGCGTCTCCACATGCGGGAGGTGCGAAAGGAAGAAACCCATGGCGGATGTAACGTACACGTCAAACGTGCACATCGAGCGTATCAAAGGACCAGTGCGCCGTGCGTACCTACCCGGCGAGCCACTGCCCGTCATATTCAGCGTGCACGGGGACATCGCGAAACATTACGGTATTGACGAAAACCGCTTGCCGGAAACGCATGCCGCAACTATCGATTATGTTGTAGCTGCTCTCGGAGGTTGAATGCTCGGCACCTTCGCCGGTGCGCTGGACGCGCGCCAGATCAACGCCCGGGATAACCGTTTGACCTGCGACGTTCGGGGAGAAGTGGAGAGCGAAGGCGGTGTGCTGGTGATCAAGCGCGTGCACGTCGCGCACACGCTGCGAGCAGAAGAGCCCGAAGCCGTTCATGCCACGGTACAACGCGTGCATGGTATCTATGCGCAAAGCTGCCCCTTGTACAAGTCCCTTAACCCTGCGTTCCAGATCACTTCCAGCGTAGAAATTGCGCGCGAGCGAATCGCGACAAAATGAGCCTGTTGACCTGACATCTTGTGGGGGCAGGCGGGCGGGCGAGATTTATTCTTAGCTGCAGAACTAAAGACCTTTGCGAGGCTCACAACATCCGTAGTTTCGGGGACGACGATGAAAGTTTCGGACATCAATGTGTATCCCATCAAATCGCTGCGGGGAAGCCCGGTGAGTGAAGCGCTCGTGCGTTCGCACGGGCTGGAACACGACCGCCGCTGGATGCTGGTGGATTCCCATGTCCACATGATCACGCAGCGCGAATGCGCACGCGTAGCAACGCTCACGCCTCGTGTGGAAAACGATGGCCTGCGTGTGATGTCCCCCGGTCGCGAAGAGGTTTTCGTTCCTTTTGACCCTGCCGGATGGACCGATAACGAGGTCGTAGTGGACGTATGGGGGCACGCCTATGTCGGAGTCGCCGCAATCACGCCGATTAATCAAGCTCTGGGCGAAGTGATAGGCACGCACTGCCAGCTGCTTTCGATCCGCGCCGATGTCTTCCGAGTTAAGCGCGATGTCGCCTTTCACGATGATTCTCCCATCCTCATTATCAGCGAGTCGTCCCTGGAGGAGCTCAATCGGCGTCTCGCAGTCCCATTGCCCATGAACCGCTTCCGGCCGAACATCGTGGTCCGCGATGCGACGCCCTTTGACGAAGACACATGGCGGCAAATCATGATCGGCGACGCCAGTTTTCGCGCGATTAAAGCCTGCGAGCGTTGCGTTACCACTACGATTGATCAGGCGACCGGAGTTCCCTGCGGCCCCGAGCCACTCGCCACCCTGGCGAAGTTTCGTCGTACGGGTCAAGGTGTCGCCTTCGGCCAGTACTATCGCCCTGAACAGGCACCGGCGACGATCAGGGTCGGGGATCCCGTGAACGTGCTTGCGGCCAATGCCTCGCCAGTTTCAAAACAGCCGAGTTGATACTTTGCGGATGAAGGACCGAATGGTGCCTATCGCGCGGGCTCCGGTTTCGGTGACGGGTCGTGGAGGGCTGCAACCATCTTCTTCATCTCTTGGAATTTGCCTGTCTGATAGCCGTACTTCTGCTCCGGCAAGCGCGCTGCCTCCTGCCTGATGGCCCTCGAGCGATTCCGGGGATTGGGATGGTCGGCGAGGAACGGAGGCGGGCTGGGCCCCCCATCGGCGTCGAGCTTCGCGAAAAACTTCGCCATCTCAATGGGATTGTAACCAGCTTCGGCCATCAAATGTGACCCCATCAGGTCGGCCTGGCTTTCAGCCGTACGCGAGAATTTCAGCAATAGGCTGTCGGAGCCAAGCCCAATGCCAAGTTGCGCGAGTTGTCCCATCATCCCTTCACCAGCAATTTGTCCAGCCAGCATAGCCGGCAGCTCGATGAGGTTCGCCTTCGAAGCCTGGTTGGTGCCGTGACGCAGAATGACGTGCGACATTTCGTGTCCCATCACTCCCGCCAGTTGGGCTTCGTTATCAACTGCCCGAAGCAACCCGGTGTTGATGAACATCGGCCCACCAGGTAGTGCGAACGCGTTGATCCTTGGATCTGCCACCACCTCGAATGTGAAAGGAAAGCCG
>CAZDYZ010000868.1:0-3653 GCA_964509525.1 uncultured Acidobacteriaceae bacterium | reverse complement strand
CTCTGAAGTCGGTCTCCGCTTTGCCCTTTCCCCCGCCGGCTATGTGCGACCGGGAGCGCAGCACAGCCCTGTGCTTGCATACGTGTCCGCATACTCCGACTAGACAACACGCCTCTCAGCAAACGGTATGGTGCACCTATTCTGGTTGCATACACATAGGAAGAGATTGTTACCTCAGTCTTGCGTAATTTCATTGCCCTGCTAGGACCGACGCTCCGACGGAATGGTGAACTTTGGACAAGAGCGCACAGTGACGAAGCTGCGCATGAGCGAACAGTTGTGAGACTACACTGTTGATTACTTGCCTAGCACGGTTACCAGGAACTGCACGGGGATACTGCGAGGTGGGTAGCACGCACTGCGATCACATGCCTGAAACCGTAGCTCACCCTTCACTGGATACGTTCCCGTCGCCGCACCCGAGGGAGCCTTTAAGACAGTGGTAATGCTAAAATCACCACTATAAACACTGAGCTTCTCGTTCGGCGAGAAGGTGAACGACATGTCTTCTCCTGCGGGGTACTTCACCTCGGCGAGCACGACTGGTTCTGCGGAATTAACCTTCAGAACGGTGGGGATCAGATATTCAGCCCTGGGCTTGTTGGAGTTGATGTGAAAGTCAGGGTCGATACGAAAATCGAGCGCAATACTTATCCTGCCCCCAGCTTGTAGCTGTACGCTCCCAACTGGCGCCATGACGACCGACGGCTGTTTTTCGCCTGGCACTTGCGCTAATGCAAGGTGAGCCACAACCATGGCAAGCAGCGCGAGAATAGGCTGCCGCTTCAACGGGCTGCTTCCTTCTCCGGCGTCGGCTTTACCTTGGCCGCCTCACGACTGGGTTGTGCAGTGCCCGGTTTGTAGGTTGTGTTCAAAGCTCTCTTAACGTCATTCTCAATTTCTTCGCGGCCTAGTAGGCCGACCGCCTTGGCCACAATGGTTCCATTGCGATCGACGTAGAACGTGGTTGGCAACGACCGCACGTCGCCGTAGTCATCCGATACCTGGTCTGTGCCCAGCAACACCGGGTAGTTTACGCCCATCTCATGCGCAAAGTCGGCGATTTTGGCAGACTCGGTGTCGTCCATCGCTACACCCAGAACCACCAACCCGTCTTTGCCATACCGCTTCTGTAAATCGACAAACCACGGCATTTCGATTTTGCAAGGTGGACACCACGTTGCCCAGAAGTTCAGCAGCACAGCCTGGCCCCGAAAGTCCGAAAGCTTTACCCTCCTGCCATCGAGCGTCGGCAGGTTGAAGTCGGGCGCCGGAACATTCTGCACATCGCCGATCAGTTTGATAGGGCCGTGTTTCCGGTTACGATCAAGGTAATTGCTGGCTGCCAGCATGCCCATAATAACTACCAACAGCATTACGAAAACGATGGCATTTCGTTTTAACAAGGGACCCCCTACAGTGCAAACCGGTTCAGGAACGACAAATAGCCGGAAAGCAGCTTTAGGTTATTGAGAAAGATCAGCACACCGATTGCAATCAACAACACACCGCTGACCAATTCAACAGTGTGCAGGTGACGGCGAAAGCGGCCATAGAAGGTTAGGAACCGGTCCACCCCCAACGACGTCAGTAGAAACGGTACGGCTAAACCAAGCGAGTAGATTGCCAAGAGTGTGATTCCCTTAAATACCGTCTCCTGCGCTCCCGCAAAAACCAGGATGGTAGCCAGTATCGGACCGATGCATGGAGTCCATCCGAAGGCGAAGGCAAAACCTACCGCGAAGGAGCCCAGCGCACTGGCACCTCCCTTGACGTCGTGCAGTCGCTTGTCGGCATAAAGCGGGTTAATCTTCCAAATGCCGGTTAAGTGCAAACCGAAAACGATGACGACAATGCCTGCGATGCGCGCCAACCAGCGGTGGTACTCGGCTGCGAGTTGACCAATGCTGGTGGCGGCTGCACCGAGTGCAACGAAGACCACACTGAACCCCAGCACAAAAGTGAGGGAGTGTAGCATCACCGTGCGCAGCATACGGTGTTCGGACGATTGCAGGTCCTCAACACTAGCGCCCGAGATGAGAGATACATAGCCCGGTACAAGCGGAAGGACACAAGGTGACAAAAACGAAAGAAGCCCCGCCACGAAGGCGGCAATCGGCAACGGAAGGCTATGCATAGACTTCATTGTAGCAACGTTCGCAAGGGACGAGGGTGCTGACAATTGTTAACTTCGTGACACAATTCCCCATAGGAGCATCACCCCCTTTTACCTACACCAAAGTGTGGGGGTTGGCGGCGTTCTTAGGTTGCGCACGAATGGGCGACTTTCGGAGCCCTGACCAGGTTTCCGAGATCACGAGGGAGTCTCCGGGGTTATGCGGGTCGTACTTGACCGAAGCCGGCAAGCCCAAGCGGCAGGAGTAGAGATCGATGAATTGCCGCAAGTGAGTCACGTCCTGCGGCGCCTCGTAGGTTACTCCCGCCACGTCGTAGGTATAGATCAGCAGGATCGTTTGGCGGCCGGTTTTACTCTCCTCCAGTTCCAGGACGTCAATTACGTTGCCATCGATAATGCGCCCCTCTAGTGTGAGCTGGGTTCTTCGCTCGCGCTCTATTTGCTCTGGCGTCTTTTTGTCTTTGCGCGAGAGCAGCGCGTAACCGATGATAGCGGCGCTGGCGCCAAAGGCGAGGATGGGATACAGACGGACTGCATTCATGTGATACTACCGCGGCCGTAGTCTCTTAGATTCATCTTAGTCGATGTTAACCACGGAATTTGTGAGCCTGCCGACTCCTTCTACGGTAACCTCGACCGTGTCTCCGGGCTGAAGCGGACCAACGCCGGCGGGGGTCCCTGTAGCGATCACATCCCCTGCCTCAAGGGTCATAACCTGCGAAATGAATCGGAGCAGCAATTCCAGTGGGAACAGAAAATCCGCCGTGGTCCCACTTTGCCGCAACTGACCGTTGACGCGCGATTGGACACGAACGCCTTTCCAGGGGTCGAGACCCTCAGCCACCACAGGTCCGGCCGGACAAAACGTATCGAAGCCCTTCGCTCGCGCCCATTGACCGTCCTTTTCCTGCAAGTCTCGCGCCGTAACGTCATTTATACACGTGTAGCCGAGAATGTATGGTCGCACGTCGTCGCTTTCTTGCAAACGATAGCATCGCCTGCCAATTACAACCCCCAATTCGCCCTCGTAGTCCACGCGCTGCGAGAGAGCATTGGGGCGGCGAATCTCCTCACCCGGGCCTATCAGCGAGGAGGGAGGCTTCAAGAAAAAAAGCGGTTCAGTTGGAACCGGGTGGTTCAATTCCTTCGCATGCTCACGATAATTCCGGCCGATGCAGATGATCTTCGAGGGGTCCACAGGAGCCAGCAGACGAACATCGCTTAACGGTATCTCGGCATTGTCTCCATATTCGAAATCGCCCAAGGAAGACGGAGCCCGTGAGAGGGTGCGGATGATGGTTGCTTCGCCATGCATGTTTTCAATCAGCCCGTAGCGAGAGATGTCTTGGTGTTGAAATCGGCAATATGGCATAAAGGGATTCTCGTTGAGTATTTACCACTTATCGGGCACCGTTTCACTCGCCTCGGCAGAACGTGGGCTCTCGTTGCCACGCAGGTCTACCGCATAGACGGAATAGATGTACTTCTTGCCGGGCTCGACGCTCTGGTCGCGGAA
>CAZDYZ010000867.1:0-2309 GCA_964509525.1 uncultured Acidobacteriaceae bacterium | reverse complement strand
GTCCAGGTCGGCGAAGTTAGGGGGCTACATTTCACCAAGGTCATAGATTCCTACGAAGAGCCGGAAGAGGAAGAGACACCTCAACAGGCATTCGACGAGAAGCATTGGGTTGACAACTACCCGGGAACGCTGGAATGTGCCAGGTGGTACAAGGCCCTGCTGGAGAGACTGTACGGCGAAGTCCCGACAAAGTATTTCGGTTCCTACATTTCTCTTTCAGTGGCCGGAACTGCTCGGGTGTGGGTTAGCAAGCGAAAGAACGACCGTGCCTTTGTAGAGATAAAGCATGGCGAGGACAACTTCCAAGAAGCCGCCGATCACTTGACCAAGGAAGGGGTTTCGTACGGGACGAGAGTGGGGAAGTATCTGACATTCAACGTGAATGCACAGCAGCTCAAGGACAAGGCAGCCGTACATGAGTGGTTGGCATCGAGGTTGTCGCCAGAGAGCCTAAGAAAAAACGGCTAGCAGCCCGGTGCCCCAGGTTCGCGCCCTGGTGTTGGGCGCTAACCTGGGCGAAGGAATATCCTCTCCGGTCCTCCCAGGGCTTTCCGTTCACGATCGCGGGCTGTCCATTCGGACTCGATCTCTACCGCGCCCGTTTCCCGCAGCAGATAGTGACGATAGCTGCTCCACTTCCATTCCTCCGGGCTCGCAACCAATCCTCGTTTCACCGGGTTCCTGTGCAGGTAGCGCAGCTTGACTACGAACTCGCGGTAGTCTCTCACGTTGCGATCATAGTAACGTTTCTGCCAAAAGCTTCCAGGCTTCTTTGTCGGTCGACGGCTGCGCAGCCGCTTGGCGAAAGATAACTTCAGGAAGTGAAGGGCGTCGGCCAGGGTAGCTCGGGTCGGCTCGCTCAACAGCAAATGCACGTGCTCGGGCATCACAACGTATCCATACACGCACATCTCGAAGCGACGGCGTATTTCTTCGAGGCATTCAAGAAAGAGGGCGAACGCTTCGATGGCTTTAAAGTAAGGCTGGCGGCGGTAACAACTGAAAGTTACAAAGTGCGAGTGCCCGGATTGCTGAAAACGTCGCAGACCGCGTGGCATGGACCGAAACTATACAGGTAAAGCGCCGCCCAGGTTAGCGCCCAAAATCGGGGCGCGAACCTGGGGCACCGGGCACCGAGCTTAGCGTAACCTTCGATTCCGCACCCGGTGCGGTGCGACTCTGCAAGCTTCTTGTAAAGCCAGGTTCATTCCGGCAGTCGCGGGCTTCGCCGCGGCCTTGGTTGTTCGCCTACGTCATCGACCAGATACGGTTTCAGCAACGAACTAATGACTCGATACAGTTCGGAGTCAAGAAGGGCACGACTGTTTTCAGTCAAGCTGTAGTACTTGTCTTGTCCCCGTTCCCACACGCTAATTGTGATGCAGAGTGAGTTGCTGCGCCGATCTCGCGTTACAGAATTAGCGGCCTCGGTCGCGTCCGCCCAAAGCTCCTCAGTCCGTAAACATTCCGTTGGAAATAGGGTTGGCAAGGCGATGGCTTCTTGGAACAGAGCCATGGTGGTCGCTTGATCCATTTGTGTACTGAACACTTTTTGACGTGTGTGTCGCCAAGTCATCCCAGGTATCGGAAAATTCAGTCTGCCTCCGCAGCGTCCGTCCTCGTCGAGTCCAAACTGCCATCGGGGCAGGTTTCGAGCGGCTTCACCAGGGTGAAAGACACGGAGGAGCCTGCCAGGTGGAAAGTCCTCCGGCTTCCACACCCCAGGTTTCCGAACTTCCAGTAGCTCCACCTCACAGCGAAGCAACGCATTTGGTGGGACATGATCCGGTACGCCACTCGCACCGTAGGCCAAGTGCGGGGCGATGACCAGCCGTCTCACACCGCCGACGCGCATACCCTCGATGCCATAACGTAAACCGGCTATGCACTCCCGCTTTCCCAGGTCGATCCTCATCTTCGGTCCGCCCGCAACCGCACTGGTCACTTCCGTGCCTTTGTTAAGAAACACCCGTACGTTTACGACGACAGTTTTTCCGCGGAGAGCCTCATCCCCGCTACCGACCACGACATCCTCGACCTCGATTCCTTTCCTCATACGCACAATCCTACTTCCTCAGAGCACGCGGAGGTGACCGTTTCTGGTCAACAACGAAGCATGAAAAGAGCATCATCGCCCCGTGTAACACCCGTGAACAGGCCTTATCGTAGGTTAGGGCGTTGTGTCCTGACCGCGCAACCGGTCGGCCACCGCAGTTAGGGGCTTCTACCGATTCGCCAATATGCGTTGCTTCTCCGAGGACGGTGCTATTTCCAGATACGCCGAGACCAATCCCCAAAGGTACAGCCCG
>CAZDYZ010000866.1:0-1519 GCA_964509525.1 uncultured Acidobacteriaceae bacterium | reverse complement strand
TGCCTGCCTCGTTGTTCTTCGGCACCCAGCTTCTGGCAACAAGCAGTGCCGCATGCATCGTAAGCGTGACGAACTCAACCGGCAGCGCCGCAACCATCAACAGCATTGCGGTTGCGGGAGCAAACAGCGGCGACTTCAGCGTCAATCCAAATTGCCCCATGAGTCCTAACACGCTGGCCTCGGGCAGCAATTGCACGCTTCAGGTTACGTTTACGCCCACGGCCGCGGGGCCGCGTAAGTCTTCTATCAACATCAGCGATAGCTCAGGTAACAGCTTGCAGACGGTCATTCTGACGGGTGTGGGCACGGCGCTCGGTGTCTCGCCCTCGAGTCTGAACTTTAGCAGCCCGGTGGGCACCCCGAGCGCTTCTCAGCCGGTCACCATTTCCAATGAGAGCGGCAAGGCCGTCACGAGTTCATGTGCCCTAGCTCACTGCATCCAGTGAACGAGCAGCCGGACAATACAAGTGAAGCTGGAGGGCCGGGCCTCCCTGCTTGCCGAAACTGGCAACCAACTTCGAACTGACTCTGCACTCCGGCACTTGGGTTCGCACTGAAGTTGAGGTGGGCGATGATCGCCAAGTGCGCCAATCCTACTTGCAACGTCCCTTTCCGGTACCTGAGCGAAGGCCGACTCTTCCGTCTCGAAACTGCGGTCGGCAAACAGGAGTACTTCTGGCTCTGTGCCGAGTGCGCCTTCAAAATGTTGCTGAAAGTGGTATGGGGAAAAGAAGTCGTTGCGGTGCCAGCGGGCGTGAGTCAGATTCCCTAGGCAGGGTTGGGCACACATTTAGTGGCCGATTGAGGCGGGTAGGGCGAACCACCGAGTTGCTCGGCACGGAGGCAGCAGGCTGCCTGACCCACGACAGTCTTAACCTTCCAACGGCAGGAATACGGTTGCGATGCACACACGGCAAAGAAGACGCAGCACTGTGATTCAAGAAAAGCTTCTTGACCGGTTGCTCAAGCCACTACATAAGTGCGGGCTGCACTTGCTTTGTACTTCATGCGGATATCCGGTAGGTTCGATTGGGCACGACGCCATTCGTCAATCCGACAAGAACACGACCAAACTCGGGTATCGAGCGCTAAAGAAAGAACAATAAAGGGGGACGATATGGTCGATGGCGGCCCCTTCGTGTTGGAGGTGCCGGGTCGTACCTTCCGCTTCGAAGTGCACGATCACGGCGGCCCATACGTGCTGAGCAAGAGCGGCCATCCTTTGGCTGTCCAGCCCGGAGGTCGCAGCCTCTTCTGGGAGGCCTACCGGCAGTGGGATCCTGAAGCGGGGCTGAACCTGGAGTAGCCCTCAAAGCCATAAATATCGCGAAGAGGAGCGTTTGAATTTCCTAACGCTCCTCCCGCGTAGTCTTTCCTAGCCAGTGATCTGCAGCTCCTTAGTGATCGTGATCATCTTCGCCATCGTGATCATGCCGTGCCGCGTCAGCATAGGGCGGAGCTGGCCCATACGATGTGCCAACCACCACACCAACGTGGTTCACGCCCCGCTTGGACCAAT
>CAZDYZ010000865.1:0-1525 GCA_964509525.1 uncultured Acidobacteriaceae bacterium | reverse complement strand
GCCCCTGCCGCGCAAAAGGAGGCCTGAACTTCATCGAACTCATGTTGAAGCTGGCCAGAGAGCGCCGGGAAGTGCGCGTGGTCGACAGCGAATTCGTGACTCCCACCTCAACTGCGGAACTTGCCCGGCAGATGGTCCGGCTGAGTGATTCAGATGCCTACGGCCTGTACCATGCGACGGCCGAAGGGAGTTGTTCGTGGTATGAATTTGCACGAGAGATTTTTGCCCTGACCGGTACCAACGTGAATCTCCAAGTGGCCGAGCCCAGCGAGTTTCCGGCTAAAGTTCCGCGCCCAAAGTATTCTGTGCTGGAAAATCGCGGTTTGAAAACTCATGGAATGAATATCTTCAGGCCTTGGCGCGATGGGCTTCGTGACTATCTCTCCTCAACACGCGCATAGATCCGAAAGATCAACGATACAACTTGGAACAATATTGCAGCAGCCAGCTTCAGGACTCATGAACAAACCGTCCAAAGACCCGATTTCGTTGGTGTCACGTATCTTAAGCAGACTTTACACCCTGTGGCTGGTGTGGACTTATCCGTTCGTGTCGGTAGGGAAGAACTTCTGGGCGCACTACTCCTGCGACTTGCGCCGGCCCGTCGCCAGCCATATAAAAATCGGCAATTCCGTGTGGTTAGACCGTGACGTCTGGCTTAACATCCCAGCTTCCCCTTGCAGAAAGGACCCGGTGATTGTGATCGAGGACGGCTGCAAGGTCGGACGGCGGTGCATGATATCTGCTAAGAATCTTGTCCACATTGAACGAAATGTTGTTTTTGCCCCTTCGGTTCTGGTCATGGATCACAACCATGCCTTCGAAGACGTCACCGTTCCGATAGTTGCTCAGGGCATAACGGAGGGGGGGACGATCCGGATCAATGAAGGCTGCTGGATTGGTTTCGGAGTAGCAATAGTCTGCAGTCAAGGTGAACTGGTCATTGGAAAGAACTCCGTAATCGGGGCCAACTCTGTGGTGACCCGGAGTATCCCTCCAGGTTCGGTTGCTACGGGCAACCCTGCGAGGGTTATCAAGCAGTTCGACCCCTCAAAAGGAGAATGGGTGCTTGAAGCAGCTGGGCGTCCAGGATCACACAGAGGAAACCAGCCCAGTGACCGCAACAAGTTTCGTATAGCCAGATGTCGCTCGGAAAGCGTTCCGGATTAACAAAGGTTGCAAGTCCTATTTCGCAATCACACAGTCACGACACTGAGCCTATGATTTCGGTTGTCATTCCCGCGCACAACGAGAGTTCCGTCATCGCACGGACCTTGAAGTCGATCGCCGACGGCGCCGAGCCCGGGGAACTGGACGTGATCGTAGTTTGTAACGGATGCACAGATGACACGGCGGCTGTGGCCCGCAGTTTCGGCCCTCCGGTTCGCGTAATCGAGACTGACATCGCGGGCAAGCCCCGAGCGCTCAACCTTGGGGACGAATCCGCCCAGGGTTTTCCACGCATCTATTCCGATGCGGACGTGTTGATTACCTTGGAGACCATTCGGATCTTGTCGTGCCGTCT
>CAZDYZ010000864.1:0-1660 GCA_964509525.1 uncultured Acidobacteriaceae bacterium | reverse complement strand
GAAAAGGTCCTGTACATAGCCGTGCCCACTGAGCCTGTGGGCCGTGGCGCGCTACGCGACAAAACCTTCGTGCTAACCGGCACCCTCGATTCGATGCCCCGAGAAGATGCCGAGCGACGCATCATGGCGGCCGGCGGCCGCATCACTTCTTCTGTGAGCCGCAAAACCGACTTCGTGGTGGCAGGCGCCGAGGCCGGTTCCAAGCTTCGCAAGGCCCAGGAACTGGGCGTTCGCGTAATCGATGAGCAAGGCCTACTTGAGCTGCTGGGCGAGGGCTGAGCAGGTGGCGACTCGGCTGATGCAGCTGCGGATGATCATCAGCGGACGCGTTCAGGGCGTAGGATTTCGCTACGCTACCATCGAGGAGGCGCAGGGTCTCGGACTCAGGGGATGGGTTCGCAACCGCCCGTCTGGAGACGTTGAGATACTGGCGGAGGGCGGCGAAGAAGTTCTAAAGATGCTCGTGGCGTGGGCACACCTGGGGCCGCCTGCCGCGCACGTCAGCAATGTGCACGAAGAATGGTCAGAATTTACTGGGCGATTTGTGGATTTTAGCATCAGATAAGCAATGGGCCCTTTCACATCCATTCAGCATTAGTTATACTTTAGTTCCGCATGCGTGAACGTTTGTAGCCCTTCATCAAACCGGAGTAATTTCCAAACGAGAGGGACAAGGAGATTGGACTGAGATGGCTGTACCACCTGAGGCTGCCGTGCAGGCCGCCGAGTCGCTGGGTCAAGCAGGATCCGCTGGCGCACAGAAACCTCATCTGAAGCGCGACCGGGTTGTCATTCGCTTTGCCGGAGACTCGGGCGATGGGATGCAGTTGACGGGTATGCAATTTACGGCGGAGTCCGCCTTGGCAGGCAATGACATTGCGACCCTGCCGGACTTTCCGGCGGAAATTCGCGCCCCTGCGGGGACCCTTGCAGGGGTCAGCGGATTCCAGCTCAATTTTTCAAGCAGCGAAATCTTCACCGCGGGCGATGAACCCAACGTGCTGGTCGCGATGAACCCGGCGGCCTTGATGGCGAACCTGGAGGACATTCCTCCCAACGCAGTCGTCATCGTGGACCGCGAAGCGTTCACGGACGCGAACCTGAAAAGAGCGGGCTACAGCTCGAACCCGCTGAGCGACCATTCGCTCGACAAGTACCAGTTGATTCAGGTCGATGTGACCAAGCTCACCACCCTTGCGCTGCATGGCCTGGGCCTGAACAACCGTGCGGTCTTTCGATGTCGCAACATGTTCGTGTTAGGCATGCTCTCGTGGCTGTACCAGCGTCCGACGCAGAGCACCATCCAGTATTTGCAGAGCCGCTTCAAAAAGACGCCCGACATTCTCGAGGCCAACCTCCGCGCATTCAGGGCGGGATTCAACTATGGCGAGACAGCCGAGTTGTTTGCCTCGTCTTATGAAGTTCCGGCTGCGAGGATAAAGCCCGGCCTCTATCGCAACATTACCGGCAACACCGCGACCGCGCTCGGCTTTGTTGCCGCGGCGGTTAAGTCGGGTCGTCCGCTGTTTCTGGGATCGTACCCGATTACGCCTGCCAGCGATGTGCTTCACGAGCTTGCGGGTCTCAAGAACTTTCCGGTCTACACCTTCCAGGCCGAAGACGAGATTGCGGGCGTGTCATCCGCGATTGGTGCGTCTTT
>CAZDYZ010000863.1:0-2529 GCA_964509525.1 uncultured Acidobacteriaceae bacterium | reverse complement strand
CACCACCAAAGCCGCTGCGCATTGCTCGCATTGAGAAAGCTTGGGAGAAACCGGATCCCGATGTCGCAGCTGCTTTCGAACAGGCGCTCAGCGTTCTGCGGGCGACGGCAGCGACGGTCAGCAACGTCCAACTTCCGGAAGGGCCATACGAGACCGCGGGCGGCATCGTGATCAACGTCGAAGCCGCTTCGGCGTATGCCACGCTCATCGAATCGGGGGGTGTTGCGCAACTCAGCGATCCGTTGAGCCGCGTGGGCGGCTACGTGGCGCAAACGACTAACTCGCAGGACTTCATCCGGGCGCAGCGCATTCGCCGGATTCTCCAGCAGAAGATGGAGGTAGTCTTTCAGCCGTTCGATGTGTTGGTCGCTCCCTCGCAGCCCATACCCGCATCCAGTCTGGACACCAATCTTGAGACCGACCTGTCGTTCGCTGATCCCATCGGGGGCATCGGCAACCTCTGCGGCTTGCCGGCGCTGAGCGTTCCCTGCGGGTTCACGAAAAGCGGATTGCCGATCGGGATGCAGTTCCTCGGCAACGTTTTGAACGACAACGTTGTGATAGCGGCTGCCGGGATATTCCAGGCACAAACTGGGTGGCACCGCGAGCATCCGATACTTAAATGATTTCTTTGGCGAGAAGCGTACTAATGTGAGTGGTCAGGAGTCGCGTCAAGATGCAAACCTGAGTGCGCTCGCAATGCTAGCACCGAGTTAATTGAACCGAGAAAGATGGGGATACTCCGTACTGTGACACCGGTCTCTAGGGCGACACGGAAACGAGCACCAGTGTGGCGTCGTCGGCGAAATTGCCGTTGCAGTGTTTGCGGACGTGGCTCACGATGGTGCGCCACTGTTCTGGCAGCGGAGGCTGAAAGACTCCGCCAAAAACCCCTGCCAGGCGTTCGGCGCCAAACTCCTCTCCCGAATCGTTTGTGGCTTCAGTCACGCCGTCGGTGTAGAGCAGTAGTCGATCGCCTGCTGATAGTGCGAGTCGCTCGGGACGAAACGCTGCATCCAGCATAAGCCCCAAGACAGGACGTGTGGGGGCGAGCGATTCGACAGAGCCGTCATTGTGCCGCACGATCGGTGGACAATGTCCGGCGTTCACGAAATGCAAGGTGTAGGTGGGAAGATCGAGCACACCATAGAAAATGGTAACGTAGTGTCCTTCGCCCAATTGGTCGCGCAGAACCGTCTCCACCTGGCTGAGAATTACCTCTGGATTGTCGCTCGACGACGACAGCGTGCTGACTGACGCGTACAACATGGCCGCGATCAGCGCACCTGGCGTCCCTTTCCCTGACACGTCGGCAACACAGAAATGCAGTGCATTAGCCGTTGGATGCCACACTCCGAAATAGTCGCCGCCCACTACATCCGCGGGGATGCTGTCACCAAAAATCTCAACTCCCTTAGCGGTCAGATGTCGCTGGGGTACGATTCGTGTTTGCAATTCGTGAGCATCATGACGCTCGAATTCCGAAATGCGCTGCGAAGAACGGACTTGCTGAACGCGTTGCGTAAGCGATTGCACCTTTTCCAGCAGCGCATCATTGCGCCACGGCTTCTCGATAAAGTCAGATGCACCGTGCTTCATGGCGCTGACAGCCAGGTCTACGTTGCCCCACGCCGTAAGCGCTATGATCGGAACAGTCGGGTCCATCTGCCGCAGCTGTTGAATCAAATCGAGGCCCTCAATCCCTGAAGTGCTGTCGCGCTGGTAATTCATATCCAGCACGGCAACGTCTGGTATGCGCTGTTGCGCCGCCGTAAGCGCCTCATGCGGCGAAGAACAGAGACTGACTGAATAACCTTGTCCGCGAAGCAATATTGCCAGCGCCTCACGCACATATTCCTGATCTTCAGCAATCAGGATGACCGATTCCTCGTGACTGGCGACCATAGCGTCTCGGCTCCGATGACGATGACGTGCAGATGCATTGCCAACGACAAGAGCCAGCTATCTCTTGTAGAAGCAGCGAGATAAGACGCTTATTGGCAAGCTGTTCGCCCACAAACGCAAATGCGATGTCCGAATATGGACAAAAGGAACACAAGTCCTCTGGAACGCTAGAAGCGCTCTTCAAGCTCCTGATTCAAGCTTCTGATCGGTGCGCCCGCGCCTCGATTGTCGGGGCAGTCGGCAACTGGGCTATCATGAAAAAGAGTAGGCAGGTCATCGCTGGCTTCAGACCTTCGGAGAAACCGAGAGTGGTTCGACCACTGCCGCCATCGCGTGTTCGATTGAATGCGCCACCCGCAGTAACGCCGGCTCATCGAAGTACTTCCCAAGAAGCTGGACGCCGATCGGTAAGCCTTCTCTGTTCTTTCCACACGGAACCGATATTCCGGGAATGCCCGCGAGGTTCGCGGTCACTGTGTAGATGTCGGCCAGGTACATGGCAAGCGGATCGTCAGTCTTCTCGCCAAGCCTGAAGGCCACCGTCGGCGTTGTCGGCGTGACAAGGACATCAACCCCGCGGAACGCGTTGTCGAAGTCGCGTGCCAGTAGACTGCGTACCCGCTG
>CAZDYZ010000862.1:0-5631 GCA_964509525.1 uncultured Acidobacteriaceae bacterium | reverse complement strand
CGCAATAGGCTCCGCCGTAGGCTTTGCGCGTGATGACCGTAATCTTGGGCACCGTCGCCTCCGAGAATGCGAAAAGCAGCTTCGCACCGTGCGTGATGATGCCACCGAATTCCTGCTGCGTGCCCGGGAGAAACCCAGGGACGTCCTCGAAGGTGACTAACGGGATGTTGAAGCAGTCGCAGAAGCGCACGAAGCGCGCGCCCTTAATACTGGCGCAGATGTCGAGGACACCGGCAAGAAACGCGGGTTGGTTGGCGACAATGCCGACAGACTTGCCGTTGAGTCGAGCAAACCCGATCACAATGTTCTTCGCGTAATACTCCTGCACTTCGAAAAAGTAACTGTCGTCCACCACCTTGGTAATCACTTCCTTGATGTCGTACGGCAGGTTTGACTCGGCGGGAACGATGGTGTCCAGGGTCTCGTCAACGCGATCGATCGGGTCGATGCACGATTTGCGCGGTGCATCTTCCAGATTGTTGGATGGGATGAAGCTGAGCAGTTCGCGGACGATGCTCAGGCACTCGGCGTCATCGGCGGCCATGAAGTGCGCCACACCGGACCTCTCGTTGTGCGTCAGTGCCCCGCCGAGTTCATCCTTAGTAACCTCTTCGTGGGTCACAGCCTTAATGACGTCCGGCCCAGTGATGAACATGTAGGAAGTATGGTTCACCATGAGGATGAAGTCGGTCATGGCGGGGGAATATACAGCGCCACCTGCGCACGGACCCATGATAGCCGATATCTGCGGTACTACGCCGGAAGCCAGCACGTTGCGCAGGAAGATGTCGGCATAACCTGCCAGTGACATCACGCCTTCTTGAATCCGCGCCCCTCCAGAGTCGTTTAGCCCGATCACAGGAGCTCCGACGCGCATCGCTGTATCCATGATCTTCACGATTTTGGCGGCGTTGGTCTCCGACAGGGATCCGCCGAACACTGTGAAGTCCTGGGCGAAGACAAACACGAGACGGCCTTCGATCCGTCCGTAACCGGTAACGAACCCATCACCGTAGTATTTCTGCTCGTCCATACCGAAGTCGGTGCAACGGTGTGTGACGAGCTTGTCGGTTTCCTCGAAGCTGCCTTCGTCGAGCAGGAACTCGATGCGCTCACGCGCCGACATCTTGCCCTGCTTGTGTTCGCGGGCGCGGCGATGTTCGCCTCCGCCAGCGTCGGCCAACGCGTCGCGGCGCTTCAATTCGGTCAACTTCTGTTCCAAGTCCATGCGCGTGATTATAAACAGGGGTATGCCGCTGAGAGCCTGAGCTCTGCCAAGGGAGGGTGCCCGAGACGGGTGACCAAGCCCGAGGTTGGCATGACCCTCGGACGCGGAATTTATGAAAAATGTTCCCAGCCAGCGGGCATCAGGGTTTCCATTTTGCCGTCCGGTCTGGCCAGCTTCATCTGCCTGCCGCGGACTATCTCGCCAATACGCGTCACAGGGACGCCAGCAATCCGTTTTGGGATGCGGCGATTTGGATGAGCAGTGAAAAGCAGTTCGTAGTCATCCCCACCGTCCAGCGCCAAAGCCAAACCATCGTTGTCGGGGACGACCGGCAAGGCCTCGGCGGACACGACTGCGCCGGCTCTGCTCTCCTCACAAATGTGACTGAGGTCAGTCGAGAGACCATCGCTGATGTCGATCATGGCGGAAGCCAGTTTCTTCTCTCGCAAGAATTGCCCTATCGCGAGACGCGGCTGGGGATAAAAATGCTGAGCGTTCGACTTCGGACGTAGCTTCTTACCTTTCCTGAGCTGGTTCAGGGATGCCATAGACGAACCAAGAGAGCCGGTCACATAGAGGAAGTCACCGGCACAAGCTCCGGAACGCAGGACGGCTTTACCTTTGGGAACGGAGCCCAGCACCACAATGTCGGCCACTACCCCATGCGGAGACTGGGCCGTGTCCCCTCCCAACAGCTGCAACGAAAATTGAGCTGCAAGTTTCAGCAACCCCGCCATGAACTGGTCGACCCAATCTTGAGCTAGCTCTGCGGGAAGCGCCAGCGAGAGGAACGCCGCGTGAGGCACCCCGCCCATCGCGGCGATGTCACTAAGGCCGCGAGCCAAACACCGATGCCCCACCGAGTCCGGGGGATGCCACTCCCGCCGGAAGTGCACTTCCTCGAGGGTAAAATCAGTAGTAACCAGCACTTGCCGTCCGCTCGCCAGCTCCAACACAGCACAATCGTCACCAATGCCTTGCGAGTGTTTTTTGCCCCGAGTCGCTAGCAGGCGAATGCGCTGGATGAGCAATCTTTCACTAAGCGGCATGGCACGGCCTCCCACAGCAAAGTCCCGCCCAACTATATGCGACGAGATTAGGATACAAACTGCCGGCGACTTCGTCTAACACTTTAGTGTTATTTCCATTGACACAGGTGGGTTGCTCTGTTACGGTTTGAGCTTATTCCAGCCAAGACCCCGGCGATAAAGTTCTCTGCCTGGGCGGAGAAGTGTTACCCACGCTTTTCCCAGGACCTGTGATTAGCAGTTGGTACCAACAGGACGACCGTTCCGGACCGTAGAAGTTGTTTCGTCTTATAGCCCGGAACCATATTTAATTGAAGGTCAAGGTTTTGCGAAAACGTTTTTATATTTTGTTCGTGGCCCGTGACGCGGAAGGTCAGCTGCGAAAAATCCCAATCCCAGTTCATTACCTTTATGTCTTCCTGGCGGGCGCCTTGCTCGGCATGTTCACCATCACTGGCATGGCGGGCTCCTACACGCGTATGTTGTGGAAGGTGGCGAGCTTCAACCAACTCCGCTCGGAGAAGAAGGCTTTGCAGACCCGCTACACCCAGCTGGAGCGGGTCAATCACGAGAAAGACATTCAAGTTGCGTCGCTTGGCTCGTTGGCCAATGAGGTCTCGGTCATCTACGGGCTCAAATCCAATCCGAAGCTGCTACACGATGGCGACGGACCACTCAAGCCGGAAGAAGTGACATACTCCATGGACCAGCTATATGCCCTGCGCGGCTCGGCCCTGACCGGGGCGGCGATGGCCGGGTTGGGATTGGGGCTAACTCGTGAAGCCACCCTCACCGACTGGGTAAATGCGACAACGGCACCCACGCTGTGGCCTGTTATGGGACCGATTACGGGCTCCTTCGGCGAGCGCATCAATCCGTTCAATGGTGAGGGCGCGTTCCACTCGGGCGTCGATATTTCTTGTCCATACGGACGTCAGGTGCTAGCACCGGCGGATGGGGTTGTGACTTATGCCGACTTTTACAGCGGATATGGGCGCATGATCCAAATCGACCACGGCAACGGCGTCACCACCCGCTACGGCCACCTGTCCGGTTTTGCGGTCGCGGAGGGGCAGAGCGTACGACGCGGAGAGGTAATTGGTTACGTAGGCCTCAGTGGACGCAGTACCGGACCCCACTTGCACTATGAAGTGCGCATCCAGGATGTACCGGTGAATCCTCACAAGTTTCTACGAACACCTCCAGTCCAAGCGGGAGAGTTCTCCCCGACGTAGCTGAATTACCTGGGGGACTTCCCTGTGGCGGCCGGAGCGCTTTCCTGCGCCGGTTTCTGCGCTTCCCCGCCGAGTTCAACTACTGGCTCGGTCAATAGCTTCCTGAAGAACGCAAATGGGACCTTGGCTGTCAGCACCGCCTCGTTCTCGTCCTGATGAATCTCCAAACTTTCGAATGCCGCCTTGACATCCGGATCAGGGCCGCCGCTGTCCATCGAAATGTCGAGCGATTTAAAAAGCACCAGATAGGTGTTAACCCGCTCGGTGAAACGGCGAGCCTCCGCCGCGCCCCCGGTGAGTACTTGCGCTCGCAAGTGAATCTCATTGAGCGGGCGCGCGGAAGCGATTACCACGCTATTGGGTGGTAACAGGCCGCTCCAACCCCCGGGCAGAAGAAGCTCGCTATGTTCTTGGGCCGTACCGGCGGCTGGAGAACGTGCGATGGTCCAGATGAGACTCCCCAAGGGAACGCGCCAGTAATAGTTGCTCACCAGGGGGGGACCAGTAAATGGCAAGGCCGCCTGTTTGTAGCGGTCGATCATCCCGTGAATGACGCCAGGGTCAGCCGTATTGGTGGCCGCCGCGATATCAATTCCAAGCAGCGCAACCCGCACCGTCCGTCCTTCCAACGGAATAACATAGATGTCAAGATCGCGATAGCGTTCGACCCGGGATGCAAGATGGTGGAGGTAGTCACCCACCCGCGCGCTGTCAAAGTGTCCTTGGAATATTTCGCTGTATCGCGTCTCACCGGACTTGCCGTTGGTGACAGCGCCATAGTGAATGGCGAAGGCTGCCTTGTCCAGATCGCGCTCAAACTCGAAGCCGGTCTGGCGAACGAAGTCCTCGTATTGCGGATCACGATCCTTGCTAGGTTTCTTGCCTAAGTTGGTAAGGAGACGGATCGGCTCGAGATTGATGTAAAACACCGCGTCGGAATCAGGCAACAGGCGAACCGCGTCAGGCGCGGCGCGCTTTCGCAGTAAAATGGTGGTGACGATACTGCCGGCGATGATCACCACAACCGCGAAGGCGACCCACAACTGCTTTCGTCGAGTTCGCATCAGGTGAAAGTTGATGATACGAGAAAAGTCGGCTTCGTGGCCAGCCGAGGGCAATTTGAATACAATGAATGAAAATTGAATTGGAGCGCGGCTCGGTAGCATATGCGCCGACAGTAGTGCTGCCAAGAGGGGAATTGTCCGAACGGTTTATTTGCACGTAGAGTACCGTTCGTGGTATCGTTATGGTTTGTCCCGGCTGGCAGGACGAATCATGCTTGGGTCGGCGTATCATGTCGAACCCCGGCAGCAGGCTGGCGTAGCTCAGCTGGTAGAGCATCTGATTTGTAATCAGAGGGTCGGGGGTTCAAATCCCTTCGCCAGCTCCAGAAATTGTGACCTTGAGCGCGCCGCTAAGGCGTAGCAGGAGCAAGCCAACGAGACGCGCAGCTCTCCTAGTGAACTGATTCCAGCAGCAGCAGCTTCCCGAATCGCAAATTGAACGCGGAAGTATTTGTCGCGTGGCTGGTGTGGAGTTTTGCCGGGATTGCAATCGCAGGGTGCGGTGTTCTTTGGCAGCAGAGACTGACGATTCCGGACCCACGATTTGTGTTTCAGGAGATTGCTGAGAGCGGAATGCTCGGTCGAAGCGTGCACAGGTGGCCGAGTGGTTAATGGCAGCAGACTGTAAATCTGCCGCTCCTTGGAGCTACGGAGGTTCGAATCCTCCCCTGTGCACCAGGTTTTTCGATGAATCGGTTGTGGGTAGCCTTGGGCGCGTACGCCGTGTTGGCAATTCTGGCGGCAACGACGATCACAGAGCAGAGGTTCAAGCTAGCGACGTTGGCGATTTTGGCGATGTTTGCCATTCGCACCTTATCGTGGAACCGAAAGGTGGATGGCAAAGAGCGCGAGGGGCGTGATCGCGAATAAGACGGCTGTGAATTGAATGTGGTCTCCAGGAAAGGCGTGTTCGAGCCCTAGGCAGACGGCTTAAATTTTGGCCCAGCGCGTGATCGCAGTGTGGAGCGGGAAACTTGGACGGAAGCAGCACCAAACAGTAACTGGCGAGCGACAACGAGTGCAATCGGGCGGGAGTATCTCAGTGGTAGAGTCACAGCCTTCCAAGCTGTTGGTCG
>CAZDYZ010000861.1:0-7025 GCA_964509525.1 uncultured Acidobacteriaceae bacterium | reverse complement strand
CTGATCCTGGCCACGCGCGGGACCTGCTGCGTCGAGATCAGCACGCCGTAGTTGACCGGCAGCAGCAGAAACTCTACCGCAAACAGAAACACCAGGACGCCCAGCCAGAAACGGGAGGCAACGGTGGTTGCTGTCCTACGGATTGAGACATAGACAAGAATGCAGCCAGTGAGCAGCGTGCCGGCGACCAGTCCACTGAAGTAGAGCGAAAGCTTGCCATCGCTGGCCAGCAGCATTGCGCTCAGCCATTCGTCGGGCAGTTGCTTGCGCAGGAGCAAATTGCCGAAGGCAAAGCTCATGCGCAGCACGAACTGGATCATTGCCACCGCAAGTACCACGCCCAACAGCGGAAGGTGCATAGGCACGGCGCACCACTGCGAAGCCCAGCGTTTTACACCGTCCTTAAGTGAGGCCGGCACCAGCTTGTACGGCAGGTAACCGATGGCAGCCACAACGAGAAGAATAATCAGGATGTTGGGCACGGCCGACACCAGGTACACGAGAAAGCGGCAGCCGGCGAAGAGATACTTCTCGTCGAAGAGGTCCAAATTGGTGGCCACGCCATAGGTGGTGAGCTGAAAGCGCAGAGTCAGGTAGCCGAGCAGGTAGAGCAGGAAGGAGCCAAAGGCGGCGTAAGCCGTCCACCTTCCTGCCACACTGCCCAACTTCTCCGTGAAGTCGTTCCACAGCTCGGACATTCTATTTTCCGGTCATGACAAACGGCGCCCAGAAGAAGGGATGACTGTACTCTGGATGCGACTTCACCGCAACCAGCGCCAGCCGCGCTGCCTCCGCTGGAGAGCTGTTCTGGCCTTGTTGATAGAAAGTCTCCATCCACAACCGAGTGGAACCCGCGTTGACCTCCCAGGAGGAAAGCACCAGCCGGCCGGCGCCGGCGTAGAGCAGCGAGCGCACCATGCCCAGCACTTCGTTCGAGTGCGTGGCCTCAACGCGTCCGGTCTCGCAGGCGCTCAGAACGACGAGAGTGTTTTTCTGCAGAGGCAGCCCGAACATCTCCGCTGCAGTCAGTCGTCCGCCGTCGGGCGGCGCATCCTTGAATTGCAAATAAGACAGCAAAGGATCGGCGCTGTTGAATTTCCCATGCACTGAAAGATGCACCACATTGTAGTCAGCCACCCAGCTCTTTACGTCGGCAGTGCTGGAAGCGTCCTGGCTCATAATTTTGCTGCGTCCGGGATAAAGCTTGCCGATTGCGTTTACTTCGTCACTGGCCTCGTGGATGTTGGGATCTGCTACCGCCAGCAGCCGGCCACTCTTCAGCGTGGACTGCTTGTCCAGAGTCGACAGCACCGTGGCACTAGGCGCATACGATATCGCGAAAGTCTCGCCGAGGTATTTTCCCGTCGCCGGGTCCTGGAGCGCCTGGAAGGGAATCGAGTTCAGTTCCTCGTGCGGCACCAGCAGCAGGTGACGGCCCTTAAGGGATGCGAGCATGGGCTGGATAAGAAAGAGAAACAACTGGCGCGAAGTGTCCTCGTCGAAGCGAGCGTCAGGCGTATCGCGGCGCCCGACGAGGCTCGTGCGCAGGGCAGCCGCCTTCTTGATGAGCTCAACATGCGGCAGGAAAACGTCCTTCACCTCGACCGCGTCGCCGGTGATGTGCCACAGGATAAGGGCGTGTTCCATAACGACGTAGTAGAGGACGTCGTAATTTCCTTCCGCCGCGGCGCGCTGCACACTGGCGAGCGTGACCGGCTGCACGGCTGTCAGTTCGTTGAGCTTGGGAGCCTCCTTGGCGACACGGGCTTCGAGTTGGTCATACTGCTGCTGCAAAGCTGCGATTTTGGCCTGAAGCTCCACAATCTGTTTCGCGTTCTGGTCGCGGTTCTGGCTGCCGGTCAGGTCGAACAGTTTTGCCTGTTGGGCAGCGATACTGATCTTCAAGCTCTGCAGTTGCGAGTACAGTGCACGCTCCTGTTCGCTGCCCAGGGTCAGGGGGCGGCTGGCCAGCAAGTCAGCCATCGCCCGCGAGCGCGAGCGCTCGAAGATGGCAAAGGCCTCCGGGTAGCGTTTGGCCTGGAGCAGGATGAGTGCGGGACGGTAAAAGCAGGAGAGCTTGTCTTCCATGAAGGCTCCGCGCGCCTGCTCGTCGCCCAGCTTGCGGCGGTCTTTTTCCAATAAGTCATCGGCCTGGAGGTAGGCCTTCAAGGCAGCGTCGGTGTTGCCTTTCATTTCTTCGTACTGCCCTTCGATGCACAGGTCGGCAGGATTGAGGTCGAGTACTGTGAGGCCTTGCTGTTGCATTCGGGCTTGCCAGTCGCGCAGTTCCTTCACGGCGTTTCCGACAAACGCCATGGTGGAAGGATCCATGGCGCCGGAGGTGAAGTACTCGGTCACCAGCACGTCCTTAGGCTTCTGCGGGCTAAAGAGCTTCGCATTGGTTACTGTCACGTCGCCCTGCTGCTTGGACTGGATCATCGCCTTGCGGACGTCCAAGTTCTTCAGGAAACCCTGGAACATCTGGGAAAAGTAGGTATAGCCGAGCTCCTGGGTAATGGCCAGCCCTTTCTGATAGTCGGCGCGCGCCAGCTCGACCGCCTGCAAGCAGACATCGAAGGTGCGGTCGTTGTCGCACTTGCGGGCGACCTGCTGGTAGATGTCGCCGCGGTCCATGTAGGCGATGTAAACTTTCTTCTTGTCAACCTGGGCGCTCATCGCCAACGCGCGATTCAGGTCGTCGCTGGCGCCCGCGAGATTGCCGCGCTTTGCTTCGATCTCGGCGGCGGTATTCAGGGCCTCGAAGTAAAAGTCCTTGTTGCCGCAATCAGCCCCCAGGCGCACCGCTTCGCGGGCGTGCTCTTCCGCGGCGTCAATTTCGCCCAGCTGCAGCTCGGTATATGCCAGGTACGACAACGCTGTGGTTTGGTAATCAGTGCGGTTAGCGCGCCTGGCTAGCTCAAGTGCCCCCTGGTAGATCGTCGCTGCCTGGCGAAATTGGTTCGTCATCCGTTGGATGTGGCCAATCTTGAGGACACTCAGTGCGGCGCCGGCAGCGTCCTGGCGCTGCGCGAAAAGATCAACGCTCGCCTTTAGCTCCGCCTGCGCGACGGCCAGCTCGGAGAGCGTGCTGTTGGCGTCGCCGGTACGGCGAACATAGTCGGTCCAATGATCAATCCTCGCGATGGCGTCTTTCTGCAGTTGCTGCGGATCGGCGCCCTGCTGTGCCATCAACGCGAGGGTTGCCGGCAGCAGGAGGCACAGTAGCATCGAGTGCGCCATCGTTTTGGTCAGCCGCTTTATGTTCATGGCGTTCTCCGTTGGCAGCCTATCGACTTCTATGTTGCAAATCAGACTCCAAGCTCAAGCCCGGTCGGTCGTGACGCTGCAGCTGTCGCTTACGGCTATTTCCAATCCAGCAGGGTTGCAGGAACTCGGCTGCAACTATCCGATCAGATAGCCCAGCTGGCCACACGGGATAGTTTGCCACTGTTTTGGGTCCTGCTACGACAAGTCTAGATCTTCACGTGGTTGTTACCGTCAGTGACGAACCCCAAGTTCTTGATTTTGGCGAGAAGTGTTTTTTACTTGACATCCCCTTTAATAGGACTTCTCGTCCAAGTAATTTAAGTCCCCCACAGGACGACAGGACTGACTCCACGCCTAATCCGTACTCACATGGGCTTTTGTCATTACTGATCATGGTTGCTGCCTACTTCCAGAAGCCGACCATGGCCGAGCCTACTCTCCCGTTACTCACTAGAACCCAAACCACATGCCCACCATCGAGAGCAATCTGAAGCTGATTGTGGGGTTCACTTCGCGGGAGAGGCGACACGGCGGAGTTCGTCGAAGGCGTCGAGCAGTACCACGAACTTGTCGTTTTTCGTCTCTGCGGGCTCCTGGCTAGGCGGGCGATAGGTAACCGCCAAGCGCTTGCCATCGGGCGTCAGATCGAAGTTGCGCCAGGGGCCGCGGTTTGCGACCTGTCCGGGTGACCAAAGCTGTGGCTTATCGGCTTGGAAGGAATCGCCCACGACTCGGTAGGTGGAAACCATGATGTGGTCATCGTTGGTGCGAAAAAAGAGTTCCTTCCCATTTTTTGACCAGGTGGGAAAGACGCCGCCGCCATTGGATATCTGCCAGTTTCCCCCGGGACCGGGGAACGGACTCACGTATACCTCTGACGTACCACTTGCGTCGGCCAGCATGTACGCCACCCAGCGGCCATCGGGTGAAAACTGCGGCTGGAACTCCACGGCGGGAGTCTTCAGGAAGGGACGGGGTGTGCCAGGTTTCCAGCCAGATTTTTCGTCGCCTTCGATGGGCAAGATCCAGATGTCCCAATTGGTCCCGGCAGACAGTTGCCCGTACATCAGGAACTTCCCATCCGGCGAAAACGAAAAGGGAATCTGCTCGTCCTTGTTCTCAAGCAGTCGCTCCACAGTACCGGTGCCGTCGGCGCGCACCCAAAACATGCGGGGGACTGAGCCCTCTCGATCAGATACGAAGGCAATTCGTTGTCCATCAGGCGTCCAGACTGGCCAAGCCGATTTTCCGGGGCCGAACGTCAGGCGTGCCATGGCATCGCGCTCCCGGTCATAAACCCAAATCTCGGCGGTCGTGCGGTCGTGAATCGTAAAAGCCAATCGTTTGCCGTCGGGAGAGAAGCGGAGGTCATAATAGTTTCCGGGCGTTGCGCGTAGCGGTTGGAACCTGCCCTGCTTGTCCATCCAGTCAATGGTCACAGGTGTCGAGACGGTCTCGCCAGCCACATACACCAATGTGCCCGTCGTCGAGAAATCAAACTGTGCATGTCCGCCGCCGAGAGGATTTGCGAGGACGTGCTCCAGAAACGGCACGGCCAGCCCGGTCACTTCGAGTCGTCCCAGGTCGAAAGGCGCAGCGAAGATAGTGTTCTCGTGCGCGAAGAGTAGGTGGCCGCTAGGCGTATACCGCGCGTACGTCCCGCCCTTTTGGACGATCTTCCGCTCTCCGGTCTTCAATATTTGAACGACGATGTTCGCGTCATCGAAGCCAAGGTTGTTGTTATGCGCAGTGAACAGGATCGCCTTTCCGCCGGGGAGCGCTTGCGGCCAGCGATGCGTAATCTCTCCCTTGGATTCGTCGAGCTTCGTGAGTGGCTGCGGCGTGCCTCCCGCCTCGGAAACCTTCGACAGCCCTTCCCGGGTTCCGGCTGCGAAGATGATGGTGCCGTCTTCGCTCCATGTGCCGCCGCGATCCGATGGCGCGTCGCAGAGCGTGACGGCGGTCCCACCTTGCACGGGGATCTTCTTCAGTTTGCCGTCGGCAAAGAATCCAATCCACTGACCGTTCGGAGAAAAGAACTGATTGCGTGCGCCCTCAGTTCCGGCAAGCGGCGTGGCCTGCAATTGGTCGCGCTGCCGAACGTAGAGCCGGGTGTTCTGGTTTGCCCCGGTTTCCGAGGCGCGGAAAACAAACTTGCTCCCGTCCGGGGAGACGACGACCGCGGCCCCGGCATCCACCGCGAGAACCGCCGGCGCCCCGATCTCCGCGCTGAGCCGTATCGCGTCGGCAGGAACCGGCGGGCGCCGCCACAGCGCCCACGACATTACGCCGGCTGCGACCGCAAGAACAAAAGCAATCGCCCATGGCACCTTCTGTCGCCATGAGAGCTCTTCAACCGTGACACGCTCGATGGAAGCAGTGGAGGCGGAGGGATTAGCGAGATATCGCTCGATAATGATGCGCGCTTCACCTATGGCTTGCAGGCGCGTCCTCGGATCCTTTGTTAAGCAACGCTCGAGCAGATGGCGAATCGGCGTAGGAGTGCTTGCCGGCAGAGAATCCCACGACGGTTCTTTCGTCATGACGTGAGCCAGGGTTTCAGGCGCGGTCTCGCCTTCGAAGAGCTGCTTGCCGGCCAGCATTTCGTATAGCACGACTCCGAATGCCCAGATGTCCGCCCGGCGGTCGACAGTCTTCCCCTTCGCCTGCTCGGGCGACATGTAGGCGGCAGTACCGAGGATGAGTCCGGCCTGCGTGGCAGCGATGCTCAGCGTCGGCGAGTTACTGATGTTTTCTTTGGCAGGAGTGCTTTCGATGGCCTTGGCAAGGCCGAAGTCGAGAACCTTCACCGTGCCATCGGGCGTAACCTTCACGTTCGCCGGCTTCAGGTCGCGGTGAACGATGCCCTGCTCGTGTGCATATTCGAGCGCGCCCGCGATTTGTTTGGCCATGCCGAGAGAGTCGTCCAGCGTAAGCGCCCCCTGCTGGATGCGCTCGGCAAGCGTCGAACCCTCGACCAGTTCCATGACGAGAGCTCGCACCACGCCAGAGTCCTCGAGTCCATAAATGTGTGCAATGTTGGGGTGATTTAAGGAGGCGAGGACCTGTGCTTCGCGTGCGAAGCGCGCCATGCGCTGGGGATCGCTGGCAAATTCCTGCGGAAGAACTTTTAAAGCGACTTCGCGGCCGAGTTTGAAGTCACGAGCCCGGTAGACTTCTCCCATGCCGCCGGCTCCCAGCGGTGAGAGGATTTCATAAGGGCCGAGTTTGGCACCCGAGGTCAGCGCCATAAGTGTGAGTGCGCGCCATTATATAGCGCCGGACACGAACTCCTCGATTCCGGTGGGTGGTTCGGCTATCCGGAAGTTAGCCAATCCTCATTATCGTTTGATTTGTGGTGATGGGTCGGCCAGTTTACGAATGCTCTCCTTTCACGCTGCCGTATAACGCCCATCTGTGCTCTTAAAGAAATTCCACGAGATCACGGGCATAAGGACGGAATGCCGACTACACGCTCATGCGGATTGCTTCCAGATGGCCAACGGCCTGCGCTAGCGCGGATAGCTTTGGACCGCGATGCTCACCACTGCGCTCTTTGGCCACTGCGCGTCGCCGACGGTCATTCTGGTTGCGCGCGAATCCATGATGCCCATCGTTAGCAAGGGAATCCGGATGTCGTAATCCCGCCCCGCCACGTTGAGCAGCGGGCTCGGATGCAAATCGGCCGAAGTGGAGAAGACTTCGTGACCGTTGCGCTCCATGCGGATCATATAAGCCGCGTAAGGGCGATGGCTGTT
>CAZDYZ010000860.1:0-1782 GCA_964509525.1 uncultured Acidobacteriaceae bacterium | reverse complement strand
GTCGTTGCAAATCAGGCAGAAGATCCGGAGTTGGTGGCGCAAGCGAAAAATCTGGCTACCTCCTGGCTTCAGGACCGCAAAACTGTCGATCCCGAAATGGTGGGCACCGTGCTCAGGACGGCAGCGCGGCACGGCGACCGAGCGCTTTTTGATCGCCTGAAGGCCACCGCCAAGGGAGAAAAGGACGAGCACATTCAGAGGGAGATACTACGAGCCATGGGCTTATTCCAACAGCCCGAAATCGCCAAGCTAGCTTTCTCGACCGTGCTGACGGATGAAATTGACATTCATCAGTCGCTCGTCATTCTAGGCAGGGCCAGCGTCTCGCCCAGGACGCGCGACATCGCCTATGAGTTCGTGAAGCAGAATTGGGATGCTCTCGTAACCAAGCTTCCCAGCGATTGGGTGCGTTTTATGCCGTTCGTGGCTGAGAATTTTTGCGACGAGCAACACCGCCAGGATGCTGCGAATTTCTTCGAGAGCCGTTCCACCAAATACGTGGGAGGACCCCGCGAACTGGCCCAGACTCTGGAACAGATCGACCTCTGCATCGCCTACAAAAAGGCACAACAGCCAAGTCTGATAGAGTTCTTTGAGCGGTATGGAACCACGAACTAAGATTCGTCGTTGGAGGTAGTCGCTGACCGCTGGGTCGTTTTCTAATACTTCCCCCGAGTCCAGGTCTGGAACCAGCTCCGGTAGTGCTAAATCTTCACGAACGAGCAATTGACGAAATCACAAAACCCTTTAACCTGCACGCAGGCAGCGCCAGCAAATCAGCGCACACGCAAGGGACAAGAACGCCTCGTGCATGTCAGCTCGCTTCTCGTAGCGCACTCGCAACCGGCGGAACTGATTTAACCAAGCAAAGGTTCGCTCGACCACCCAGCGCCATCGACCCAGGCCACTGCCATGCTCGGTATTCCGCTTCGCGAGTAACGGGACAATGTGGCGGGCACGCAGACCTACTCGGATTGCCTCCGCATCGTAACCGCGGTCCCCTACCAAGCAATCAGGACGATGGCGTGGACGGCCACATGGTCCTTGCAGCGGTGTGATGTCATCGACCAGCGCAAGGGCTTGCTGGCAGTCGTTGCGATTGGCCCCAGTGAGTTGAATTGCCAGCGGAACGCCGTGCCCATCACAAATTAGATGGTGCTTGCTGCCGATTTTTGCCCGATCGGTGGGAACCGCAGCCCAGTTCCCGTGGCAGCATCTCCCTAGGTATCCCGCTACGGAGGACAAACAGGATTCCCGTGAGGCAAGCACGGTCCGGCAGGCGAGGTCTACCACCCCTCGGCCTCGGTGTTGGAGGTGGCAAAAAAGGAGCTATCAGCTCCCATAACGTATCGGGAATGAGCGCGGCAGCCATGACCAATAACCTCCGCACTTGCAGGATGTAATGCTGCTTATGTGGGTTTCGGGAAAAAGAAGTTTTGTTAGGCGCTCTTAGGAGTTTTGGATGCAGGTCGAACAGTTTCTGGAGAACAGTGCAAGGCACCACCCTGACAAGGTGGCACTGATCTGTGGAAGCGAGCGCTTTACCTATCGGCAAATTGAGGCAGAGGCAAACCGGCTGGCACATGCGCTAATCGCCGCAGGTGTGCAGCGCGGGGACCGTGTGGTTACATTTCTGCCCAATTCGGTGGAGGCAGTTCTGTCTATCTTCGCTACCTTGAAGACGGGTGCTGTTTTCGTTGTTCTGAATCCGACCACCAAGCCCGACAAGCTGGCGTATATCCTCAACAACTGCCGTGCCTCCGCCCTGGTCACCTGGGGTGG
>CAZDYZ010000859.1:0-14069 GCA_964509525.1 uncultured Acidobacteriaceae bacterium | reverse complement strand
GAGTCCATCTGCCACGACATCCTGGCTGCCGACCCGGAGAACCAGACGGCCCTCAGGCTCCTGGGCTTGGCGATCACGGATGAATTCGCTGGCGAGTCTTCGGATCGATACGCCGAAGCGGAAAGCCTGTTCCAGCGACTGACTGATGCCTACGAACAGCATTACTGCATGGGCTTATTGTGTGAGCGCCAGGCCAAAGCCCAGATGCGGGCTGGCCGTCCGCCGCACGCGGTAACGGTGATTTTCCACGAGGCAATGCGACATTTCGAAGCGGCGGAAAAAATCCATCCCCCCAACAATGACGATGCTGTGCTTCGTTGGAACCGCTGCGTGCGCCTGCTGGAAAAATTTCCAAAGGTTGAATGGCCCGAGCAGTACGCTCTTGAGGACCACGATTCTGCTCCCGTGCCGGTTTCGCCTTGGTCTGCCAAGCCATCGAGGTGATCTGAAATCTTGCCCCGCATCCGGAAAGGGAACGTTCGAGTCTGCCTTGATCCGCATTGCTTTCCGGCCCTTGCCATTTGTGTATCGAGGATGTCGGTTCTTGGGACAGCCCAGGATGGGAGCGAGACCAGGTGCGTCAACTCTTGCTTCCGTTGATACGTGACGTTTGGCCATTGCGATCCGGCTGTCAGGCCGAGCATAGACCACTGGGCGATAATCTACATCTGGTCGACTCGTCGAGTACCTTATATCTGCCATGCGGTGGAGAAATACCTCGGCATTGAGCGGTGGAAATCAGAGGGGCGTGTCGCCGGTGATCTTCTCAGCGTAGTGTCGACTACGCACTGCGTTGCGAGCGCAGCATGCGCCATGCGTTGACGCTTCGCCGCTCTGACTCCTCGGCGAAACCTTCGCCTATCTTCTGTAGCAGAGAAAAAATCTGGGCGCCCTTATGGAGGTACTCAGGGGCGTTTGCCCATAAGGCTTCGAACTTTTCCGGATATTCTGAGGCCAGCACTGCCAAGCCGGCAGCGGTGAAGGCCACGCCCAGAGTGCGGCGGCCTGTGATGATTAGTATGGCCCCCGTGCCGATCGACGAGAGCACAACTCCTTTTTTCCAGATTTGCATGATTCACTTGATCCATGTGCCCGAGCTACGGGCAATTGTTGAAGGGTCCAATCCTCTATCGTTTTGTTGCAAGCAGCTCAATCACGCAAGCGTCTGTTCTGAAACCTACACAAGAGCCCTGATTCTACAACAGGTTCACGGAACACCAACCAGTGTTCGGGCCAGAAAAAACGGCTTCCAGAACCCGTTTTCTCCTGGAAAAGCCATCGAGCCCCGATAAATTGCGCTTGTTCGTGCAGCTTCGCTACTAAACAGCCGCCGGGGCGGGTTTTCTTCCAATCTGAGCTTTGGCAGGCTGGTCCTGGCTATCCGGACTGGGTGCCGTCATGCAGACAACAACCTCAAATTCCCCTCCGGGCGAGCGCCAGATCCAGCAGGTCGGCAACGAATCCCTGGCACCTCAAGCCGGCTGCTCTATGCGAGATTCGTATGGTTTCCTGACATCTGGCGCTACCAGGGCCTCTGGGGTGCCCCGTGTATAATTTCGCAGAGGGCGCCCGTAGCTCAGTTGGATAGAGCGAATGCCTCCGGAGCATTAGGTCGGGAGTTCGAATCTCTCCGGGCGCGCCAGTTTTCTTCTTTTTTCTCAGGTAGTTGTGGGGATTCAGTACCGCTGCCGGTTCCGTTCAAATTTTGGTTGTGCCCAATTTTGTGCCCACCTAGCTTCGCAATCGCATTCAAAACAGCATCCTCAGAAGGGTGAACATAGCGGTTGAAATTGCAATCGAACTGTGCCCCGCAATGCGCGCCAGTGTCCAGGCATCACAGCCGGACTCGCCCAATCGCGTCAGGAACGTGTGCCGCAAGTTGTAAAGCACGAATCTTCGAACCTTGCTTAGCCGCACAGCCCGGTTGTGCTGTTTCTTTAGGCTGCAGTGCTCGACATGGCCACTACGCGGGTTGGAGCGGGCCACAGCCAGCCCTCGGAAGGTCGACCAGCGCGTTCCAAACTCTTTCTAGCAATGCTCTGACGCGTGGCGTCATCGGAACAACCCGGCGCGCTGCTGCGGTCTTGCCGTGCGTAACCAGCGGCGTTCCATTTCTCTCGTTTGTCCAAGAGAGGTCTTCCCGGCCCAAACGGTAGCATTCTTCTGGGCGTAGGCCGGAATCCGCCAGCACCGTTGCGATACTGCCTAGCGGTTCGGGTGCCGCTGCTAGATAGCAGGCTTCCTCCATTGGCGTGACAACATGCTCCCGATGCCGCTCTCCTGGCAACAGGCTGATCGCCGGCGCGGATTCAATAACTCCCCATTCCTTTGCGAGACGAAAAATTCGGCGTAGCACTCGAAGTGAGCTGTTCGCAGTGCTGACTTGCAGGCCGTTCGTGAGCCTCCAAGATGCGTATTCCGCCGCGAGTTCGTTACCGATGGCATCCAACTTGGCGTTTGCCCGCGGCTTGTAAGTGAGCAAAGCGCGCATCCCGGTGCGATACCAAAGCCAATTGGCCGGGATGCTCTTTTCAAAGCTGGAACGTGCCCACGGCTCAAACCGCTTCTCGCAAAAGCCCCTCAGAGCGGGAACCGTTCTTACTTTGCGGTCCCATGCCAACCGGCAGGTATTGCTGCACAGGTCCCTACCATCTGACGCGCTCGCGGAATGGTTGCCGTCCAGGTGGTGTTACCCTGTCCGGTTGCATTTTCTTAGAACAAGAAAAGACGTAGGCGAAGAATGTGAACTTTTCCCACAAGAGGTCCTTATAAACTTAGTGCATCGGCCAAACGCCTCTGAAACGCTAGTTGTCAATATGCTTCGCTATTATGGGGTAGTTGCTCATGTTCCTAAATGAGCAAGGGGTTTACTGTCCTATTTTGGGAACATTGGGGTTGATAGTGCGAAAAAAAGGCGCCTCAGCGGAGATTGGAGTTAAAGTGGTAGCTGTGAAGTGAAAGAAACCCTCCCCCCTTAACAGGTTCTGGCCGTCGTCAAATGGTAGAACGATGGTTAAGAGTACCTTAATTCCTACCAATAATCTTACTCGAAAGGAAGCAGCAGATGCAAAAACTATTAGTGTTGCTTGTAATGGTAATTGCTATGTGCGGTGTTGTTATGGCCGCTGAAGACCTTCAGCTTCCTAATCAGCCTGGTGTTGATACTTATGTGCTGGTTAAGTATTATCTTGAAGGACAGAAGATGGGCGATTACTGCGGGGTAGTTGCAGGTTGGCCGGGCCGTGGAGAGGGCAGTAAGAATGGAGGAGCATCTCTTCAGACTTATGTAGTCTATATTTCGCCTATGATGTTTGGAGATATGGGGTGGCCTCAATTGATCACGGTTCCATATTGTGGAGCACTGAAAGGCCAAACTAATAAGCCCTGCTGGGATCTGCTTCCAGACTTAACAGGATGTATTGCTAGGTAATCGTCAACAAACAGGTCGGAAATGGATTATGGAGGGATACTGGGCGGGGCCACCGATGCCTAATTTGTTATAGTTTTTGGTGGCCTTTATCCAGCGTATACTTTGCCAATCTTGAGGACGTAATCGCTGCCTCGCTTCGCTGTCAGCTTCCCGCCGCCCAGGTGCTTACTACGGCGGCGGGTAATTCCCTCCTTAGTTAATCGCTCTGCAGACGAAACGAAGGTCCTGGCCTTTTTCTTGTTTTGATGCTTCGTGGAAACAAGCTGATCACGGAACTGTGGCGACTGTGCAGCAGCTCTTGTCGGGATGAGGGCTACTAGGCTATTTAAGGGCCGAGGCAACCTGGACCAACAGAACAATACACTCCAAGAGAAGCAGGTCAGAGGAGTCTTGCTCGACATTACGGAGCAGTTATGTGCGCTCGAGCGCAAGATCGACTCACTGAGTGCCGCACCGTAGTCCGATCAGTGTTCGAGTAGGACGCACCTGATTCGCACGCTTCGATGAGGTCGGGCTCGCAGCCTGTTAACTACTTAATTAACGAATGACAGCAAAGCGAGCAGGCCAGAACGCCGTGTTGAAGAACCGCGCTAAGGGCAGCGGAGGCGGTGCCGCTTAACCAGTTAGTGTATCGTCCCCAGCCCGCCGTCATTGAGAAATGGTCGCGAAGATTATGCGTCCCAAGGATTCAGAACCGGTACTTGCGTGTTCGTGAAATCGCTGACATTGCGCGAAACGATCGTAAGATTGTGGTGAAGCGCAGTTGCTGCCAGCAAGCCGTCAATGGCAGATAAAGTTCTTCCCGTGCGCTTTGCGTCCGCGGCCAGCAAACCCCATCGGTCGGCGACAGCTCCATCAATCGGAAGAATCCTGCCAGAGAAGCGAGCTCGCAGTTCGACCTCCAGCCAAGTTTCCAAACGCGTCCGCCGCTTGCTCTGTGGCAGCCCTGCCAGACCTTTTCGAATTTCGCCCAACGTAAGGACACTTAGGTAAAGCAGAGCTTCATCCACCGCTTCCATCCAGTCCGTCACTCTCGGTTCAGGGTTAGGGCGGACAATCTCAGAGATGCAATTCGTATCGAGCAAAAAGGCACTCATAACTCAATGTCGCGCCCTGTGTCCTTGTTCCGCTCCAAGTCAAGCTCGACGCCGACAAGGGGTGATTCCCGGAAAAACTGCACCAGATTTTTCGGCTGATGAGACTTGCCCACAAGCTGGTCATATTGCTCCTCCGAAATCATGACCACGCCTTCCTTGCCCTGCCGCGTGATGCGTTGCGGTCCAACAGTTCGCGCTAACCGAAACATCTCGCTAAACCGTGCTTTGGCAGTTTGAATCTGCCACGAATTCCCCGTAGATGTCTGGGCGGCGCTCGTCTGGGCGAGTAGGCCTCCGCGACTGGGCTTCCTAAGGGTCTTGGACATAAACCCTCCGTTCGTAACTAGTCAGACTAGTTATAAAATAGATTCCGGGTTGGACATTGTCAAGTAGGGTGGGGAAACTTCTCGCCTTCGTTCCTCGCCCGAACCCGCATCGCGAGAGCCATGAGCACATTATAGCGCTATTTTTCGCTTTTTATTCGCTATATTCAGGACTGTCCGGTACGGGAATCTCCCCAGGCGTACCAGAACTTCCCGGAAATGAGGGGGGTAAGGATGTTAAGGTGAAGTAACCTATTCGGGGTCATGGCGGCGTACTAGCGCTTTGTGTACCTTAGGGGCCGGTTCTAATGTACCGTGGGTAGGTTCTTATATACTGTGGGATATAAGAGCTGCTTTTTTGTTGCCAGGAGCCCAATCGTCGGCGGTTGCGGAGTCCTCGAAGCATGGCGAAGAAACGGTCCCGTCACTCTCATCTAAGTAGTTGAGAATGAAGCGGCATTCGTTGTAGAGTGGTTGTGCTTGGCGCAGCACTTCTGCCAGCAAGTTCAAACTCGCTGTACTCGGGTGCGCCAGAATTCTTCTTTTTCCCTCAAGAACTTGCGGCTGCTCCGGCGCTCATGATGCGCGACAGATTGCAGTACGTGCCGGTCGCACTTGCGGTGCGCATGATCGGCGCGCTGCCTCGACCTTTGGCCCACGGCATCGGCATCCTCATTGGCTGGATGCTGTATTACCTGCACTTTCGGCTGCGGCGCGTGGGACTTCGCAACCTCGAATTGGCATTTCCGGAGAAGCCGGTCAAAGAACGCAGGGCCATTCTTCGCGGCGTATACGTTTCGCTGGGACGGCTGCTGGGTGAGGTCTGTCTCTTCCCCAAATACACCCAGGCGAACGCATCAGAAATTGCCGTCTATCAAGGCTTCGAAAACTTCGAGGCGGCGGAGAAGCGGGGCAAAGGCGTGCTGCTGCTCACAGGCCACGTCGGCGGCTGGGAGGTCGGCTCGTTCTTCCACTCCCTGCAGGGGCATCCTATGAAGATTGTCGTTCGGCCGCTCGACAATCCTTACCTGGACGCGCTGGTGGCACGCTACCGCGGGCTGCACGGCAACCGGATGATCGGCAAAGACGACTTTGCCCGCAGTCTGCTGGCGGCCATGCGCCACAATGCTACGGTCGGCATACTCATGGATACCAACATGATCCCGCGCCAGGGAGTCTTTGTGGACTTCTTCGGTATCCCAGCGTGTACAGCAGGTGGCCTGGCGCGGGTCGCGATACACAGCGATGCGATGGTAGTTCCTGCCTTCACCGTCTGGGATGCGGTGTTGCGCAAGTACCGCGTTGAGTTCGGACGGCCGGTGGAACTAGTCCGCACAGGTGACGTGGAAGCCGACACAGCTGCCAACACAGCTAAATTCACCAAGATTATCGAGGAACATGTGCGCCGCTATCCCGACCAGTGGCTGTGGGTGCATCGCCGATGGAAGACGCGTCCCGAAGGTGAGCCGGGTTTGTATTGAGCAGGGCCGGCCTTACCGTGGAATGCTCGTTGAATCCGTAAGTTGCCGCAAATAACTTACCTTCTTACGGACGTAGCCGGCGTAAATCACGTTCAGCCGCCAACATAGCCGGCCTCCCAGCAATCCACCGCGTACAATTTGCCGGTAGAACAGCGTCCACAGTGGATGCAGGACTTCATTTAGCCGATTGCTGCGCCAGTACCCGTGGTCTTGCTCCAGATAATGCCTAGCGCTGAGTCGTGCGTACTGATCCATAGTTTGTGAAAACTGCTCTATGTCTTCATAGGCATAGTGAAGGAGGTCGTTCTTGAGTTGCCCCACTCTGCCTTCCACCACGATAGATTCATGTACGATCCTGGGCAGAAAACGGCCCCGACCCTTGCGGATCAGGCGCAGTTGCGCGTCAGGGTAGAAACCGCCGTGCCGGACAGGAGTATCGCCGATAAAAAGGACACGCGGAATCGAGAATCCGTCTATGTCCGCGGGTATGCCTGCGCACAAGATATGCCGGATCTCATCCACCAGGGCAGGGGTCATGACCTCATCGGCATCAAGGCTGAGGATCCACTCCCCGTTGGCCAGATCGAGGGCCTTGTTTTTCTGTTCAGAATAGCCAAGCCAGGGCTGGTGATAGAGGCGCACGCCGAAGCGTTGTGCGATCTCGATGGTGCGGTCGGTCGAGCCACTGTCGAGGAATACGATCTCGTCCGCCAGTTCGGTGGCGGGAGCCAGCACATCCGCGATGGTTCGTTGCTCATTCTGTGCAACTATCGCCACGGAAAGCGACGGCCCGCCGGTCTTGGTGCTGGTCATATGCAGGAGTCGGAACGCACTTACCTTGGTAGCGAACACTACGCAGAGCCATATGCTAATAAACCATCTCAGCGAGCATTGCGACCGGTCAAGCTCTTGATGAACGAGCTGACCTGATGACGAAACTGTTCACGGCGCATATAGTGATCGCTCTTGACCCAGTTCATTTGCAGGCTCATACGCTTGCCTTCAAAGGGCAGGTGACCATGCCAGGAATGATCGCAGCGCTTGAAGATGAGCAAGGTGCCCATCGTAGGCGGCACTTCGGCAGCGAAGTCGTCGAGGTTCTTTGAACGCAAAATCCGTAGCCGGCCTCCGCTGGACTGCCAAACAAGATTCAGGTAGAGCAGCACAGTAATAAGCTTGTCCTTGGAATCCGGATGAATGCGGCCGTCGGAAGCCGCGTTGCAACACCCGCGAACCGTCACCATGGTTGGGTATCGGCTCAAATCCATGGAGAATTTCTTGCCGACTGCATTCTCAAATTCCTTGCCTAAAAGTTCGTCCACGAGCTGCAAAAATGCTGCCTTCGGTTGCAATGTCGATAGAGGGAAGCTGCCGTGACGATCGATGGGCGGAAAATCCTCGCTGATTGCAGTCTTGCAATCAGCGTGCAGGATATCGTCAACGATCAAGTATTCAAAAGGCTCGGCGTGGAATGTCGCAGCCTCGAGGCGCGAAAGATCAAGCATTTTAAGGGCAGTCGTAATAGTCATGTTACCCTTTACTCGGCGATTCCTAATTCAGGGCAGTCCTTACACTGGCTCTGCCACCGCTCCATACTTCGTAAATTCTATTCCCGCCTCGTCCAGAGCTTCGAGCAGGGCACGAAATACGTTGTTGGCGATGATGCGCTTCATGCATTCAATGGTGCCAAGCGGACATACCCGCTTATGACAGGGCTGACACGACAGTTGCCCCTCAGTGGACAGGAGCTTCAAATGAGGGCTGCCAAGTGGCGGCGTCCGGCGGTAGCCCGTAGGACCGTAAAGACCGATGAGGACCGGCACTCCCGCTGCCCCAGCGACATGCAGAGGAGCGCTATCGGGTCCAATGGCAGCATCAACCTGAGCGTAGAGCGCATACATGTCCCGAATCGGCGCCTTGCCAAAAAGATTGCAAACCCGACCGCTGGATCGCCCAGAATTGACGGCAGCCAGAATCCGCTCTGCAAGCGGTTCATCTGCAGAAGATCCCAATAACAGCACATTAAGGTTCGTGCGTACCAGTAATTCCTGAATGAGCTCAGCCCAGTATTCTTCTGGCCAGCATTTGCTCTTCCATTGTGTGGCTGGGCCTATCGCGACCACCGGCGCGCGCCGCGCAAATGCTTGGCTCAGCATTTCTGTAGCCCGCCGCTTCCGTGCCTCCGATACGGCCGGCAGCTGCACTCGGTAAGGAGTCTGGCTGGTGTGTCGGGGATCCCCATGGGAGCCCGATTCGCCGGGGTCCCCGGCAGGAGCCGTATCAGCTGTCGCTCGGGCGAGTGGGCGCTTGCCCGGCTGATCGTATAGCATTCGGACTAGCCCCACCATGTGCTCGAGATGAAACACGGCGGGATCGAAATACTCGCTCGAGTTTTGGTATTGCTCTGTGTAAAAAAAACTGCTGAATTCGCGGCCGTGCTTGTATCCGATGCGGCGCCGGATCCCAGCCAGGTAGGGAAGCAAAGCAGTTTTGAACAATCCTTGCACGTCAAGGGAAACGTCATAGCCGATCGACCGTACTTCGCTCACTAGGTCTGCGAATTCACGCACAACCATTGGCCACTTGGAAGGGTGGGTGGAAACGCGCCTCCAGCCGTTCCGGGAACAACGGTGGATGTAATCAAGGGCCGGATGGCCCTCGATAGCAGGTGCTAGTTCCGTATCGATAGCCCAGCCGATTTTGGTCCTGGGAAAGCCGTCGCGCAGCATGGTCAGAATGGGTAGAGTCTGAATCACATCACCGAAGGCGCTGTACCGTACGAGGAGGATTTTGTTTAGCGGTTTTGCAATGGGGAACGCCATAACGTGCGGAATTTTTCGGTATCCACCCCGAGTCGCAGGATACCGCTACAAATCGCATAAAAATTAATCGTACGGCCTGCTTCTTGAGCGGGTCAATGGGTGGACGCTACAATAGTCTCATTTTCGAGGTTAGAGGAACTCAATAGTCGAAGTGGGGTTAACGTCGAGAGTGGAGATGAATCATACCGAGACAACACTGCCTTTAAGAACTGGAATTCGTTGCTGCATAGCTTCGGCCAAGAATATTCTTCTGTGGCCGAGGCCTCGATGGTCGGTGCTAACCACCTGCCTCGCCCTGGTCCTCTGCCTGAGTTGGGGAGGCTGCTCAGGCTTTTTCATTAGCCCTTCAATAAGTTCGATTTTTGTTACTCCCCCTTCGGCTACAATCGCTGTCAACAATACAGTCCAGTTAACCGCAACGGCTGTCTATTCTGACGGGAGCCAAAATACGCTCTCGGGGACGTCAGTCGGTTGGTCAAGTTCGAATGACGCTACGGCGACCGTTACCTCGCCGGGAGGGCTGGTCACGGGAGTCGCCACCGGCACTACAACCATAACCGTCACCTCTCAGGGTGTCAGCACCACAGCCACTGTTACTGTTACCCCCTCAAACATAACAAGCATAGCGATCACCACAACTTCCGGGAGTACCCTTCCCCAATCGACGGCTACGATTTCGGGGGCGCCATCAACCCTGCAGTTCTATGCCTACGGTAATGGATTGAGTAGCCAGGATCTTACAAACGCCGTAAGCTGGACGTCGTCTAACACCAGTGTGGCAACGATCAGCAGCGGTCTCAGCAGCGGCAATGGGTTGGCGACTAGCGTCGCAGCAGGAACTACAAACATCACTGCGACCATTACCAACACCACCTCTGGCACCCTCGTTGCAAGCAACACAATAGTGTTGACTGTCCAATAGACGGCCAGGACGCAACAGGCTTGGCCTGACGCAAGGGCAGACGCTGAGAGAGGGTAGGCAGGTTCGGCATTTGATGACAGGGGGGGCCAAGATGACACGGCTGATTAGCTGTGCCCGATTTTGTTTCCAGTGGGCGGCTTGTGAGAGCTGGTCGTGATGGATGCAACGGCCCAGGAGGCCGCCTATGCACTGAGTAGTGTCACCCTGTGCAAATCCCGCCAAGTTGTTGACTCCCGTGCGATGAGTTGTTAGTAACCTTAGGGCGGGAGTTCGAATCACTCCGGAGCGAGCCAAGGGCCCCGAAGTGGCTCGGTGGTTTCCTTCTATTTCTCGTTCCCACTAGCCACTGGCCTAGCCTCGGACGTAAAGTAAAGTACGATGGAACTGCGTAAAGATCCCATCACCCGTTCCTGGGTCATCTGCGGGGACGAGCCCGAGAGGAGTTCGACCACCGACTACTTTTGTCCGTTCTGCCCGGAGTCGGCGCAGCCGCTGCAGGTGATCGCGACGTCCCCGACTGTAAACGGCAGCCCGTGGTCGGCCCGCGCTGTAGTCCACCCTCATCCTCTGTACGGTATTGATGGCGAGCCGAATCGCTCGGGCAACGGACTTTACGACACCATGCAGCCGGTCGGAGCGCACGAAGTCATTGTTGAAAATGCGCGCCACGACCGCCATTTGTGGAACGCCGATGATCGTGAGATTGAGGAGTACTTGGCGCTATGCGGCCAGCGGATTCAGGACCTGAAGGGCGACGTTCGTTTCAAGTATGTCAGCGTCTTCAAGAATTTTGGCAGCGCATCTGGGCAGGAGTTCGACCACCCGACCTCAGAGATCGTGGCCACGACGTTTGTTCCACGGCGAGTGTTGTACGAGCTGCGAGCGGCGCGGCAACACTATCAGGTGAAGGAGCGCTGCGTATTCTGCGATATCTTGAAGCAGGAGCAGGATCAGAAGCTTCGCGTGGTCGAAGTGCGGGGCGACTACATTGCCTGTTGCCCTTACGCGCCGCGTGTGCCGTACGAAACCTGGATCACTCCTCGCAGCCACGAGGCCTATTTCGAACGCATGGCCCAGAAGTCGGGCGCAATGCGCGACCTGGCTGCGATGCTGCGCCGCACGTTATACCGCATTCGAACCATCGCCGACGGTTTTCATATGGTGCTGCACACGTCGCCGAACACCATGCATCGCTCGGAGGTACTCGGATTTTGGAAGACCATCGAGGACGACTACCACTGGCACATCGAGATTCTGCCCCTCCTCGGTGCTAAAGCAAAGTCGTACACTCTCAAAGAGGTGTACTACTCACCCGTTAGCTCAGAGACCGCGGCAGCTATCCTGCGTGAGAGGCTAACCGAGCGGCCATCATGACCGTACGCCGGATCAAGACCTACACTGGGCAGACCGGCTATGTTTATCAGTACTACTTTGTTGGCAAGCGACCAGCGCTCGACGGCGATTCCGAAGCCCCATCCACGGAATTCATCTTCGACGTGACTGCGGACCGCAAAACGGTCTTTGCTGTCAGCATCTTTCTTCATCCGGAGGCGTTGGATGCCTGGGCCACTAACTGCGGGCGCTCGCTCAGTGTACCCGAGCAGTACGCTGCGGTGAAATTGCGACTGATGCAGGCTTTCGATGAGATCCCGGACATGAAGAACCATGGCCGTCGCCTGCGACTCGAGGCGGATTTACTGGCGGCGCTGCTCAAGTCCATTGGCATGGAATAAGCTGAGCCGGCGCTTACGCCTTTTTGCTCCCTACGTCCAAACCAGAGCCGAGAGTGTGGGATCCTAGCCAGTAAAGCAATGGAGTGCAGAATCCTGATGTTTGCCGAACCGAAGTCGCCAGAAAGCAAGCAGTGGAACAGGTCTCTGTTTGTGTCATTTGGAATTCACGGTGCGGTCTTGTTACTTCTGCTTCATCGTCCAGGTCCGGTCTTTGTGTCTGTATCTGACGTAGATCATGGAATTCCGCGGTCTTCAGGATCCGTCTCCATCGTGTATCAGGCAGGTGTGGGGCCTGAGCAGCTAAAGTACCTACCAGAAGAGCCCCAACCGCCACGGCGCCCATCTCTGGTCCATAAGCCGATGCTAATCAGTGCGCGACCTAACCCAACACAAACGATGCGGCCGACACCGCCCGTGGCACCTGAGCAAACTGCCCGTGGTGGTTCTCCTTGGGGACGCATACCTGGTTCTCCAATAATCGGCGATGAGATTGTGCCGGCGCTGCCGGAAGTTTTTCCGGACCCCCCCGTATCGAGGGCCGATTTGCCGGTCGGCGTACAGGGAGATGTGATCGTTGAAATCACGATTGACGCTCAAGGCAATGTCATTGAAACAAAACTACTTCAGGGTATCGGGTACGGCATCGAGCAAAAGGTCCTTGCGGTTTTGCAACGTTGGCACTTCCGTCCTGCAATGCGCAATGGCGTGGCCATCGCTTCACAGCACATCGCCCTCTTCCACTACCCAGGGTAAGGTGCTAGGGTCTTTCGAGCTGTCGTGCCGAACAAGGGTGTGGTTTCACAATAGCGGCCGGAGTCTACGCGTTCCTGTATCAGCAAAAAGGGAGTAGCCTCGTCAATAGAGGGCGAAGATGACTGTGAGAGAGTATGCTCAATGTCATGTTGCTCGGTGCGGTCCGTCCTTGCAAATCGGGCCGTACTGGGCCGGTGTGACGCAGGTCACATGCGCCCGTGATGACTACACTCCGCCCATTCCGCCCCACCGCTATACTTAAAGCATTAGCACAAGAACTGAAATTTGTTAGGGTTTTGTGGGGTTTATGCCTTTAGTCTGGCTCCGAGTTGCGGTGGTTTGCTATGGTGTGGGGCTCCTCTACTCTCTTCTCCTGCTGAGCAAACAAGGTAACATCTTGGGCAAGATCGTGGAGCCCGCAGTCGGGCTCGGCCTTATCTTCCACTTCGTTGCTCTAGTAGAATCCACGGTTCTTATCGGGCATCTGTCTTGGGCCTCTATCCACTATTCAGAATCACTCCTTGCGTTCCTGGCTATGGTTGTATTTTTTATCTTCTTCGTTGCGTATCGGACAGTCTCGCCCGGGGTAGTCATTTTCCCCATCGTGTTTGTCCTGACGTTTGCCTCCGCGGTGGGACAAAAGCCGATCACGCTGACCTCGCCGCTGTTGCGCAACGGATGGATTTTCGTACACGTCGTGCTCATCTTCACCGGCTATGCGGGGCTGTTCCTCAGCTTTGGCTCGAGCTTGCTGTATTTGGTGCAGGAGCGGGCGCTAAAGTCGAAGCGCTCAAGCGCATTGCTCGGATGGTTGCCTCCATTGCAGACCGTTGACGAGATCGGCTATCGCTCCCTGCTTTTCGGCTTCCCATTTATGACGCTGGGCCTGGTAGCGGGCTCCGTGCTGGCCATTGACAAATACGGGCCCCTGTTCTTCTACGATCCCAAGATTCTGCTTTCCTTCATCATGTGGGCGGTGTACATGCTCTTGCTGTACACCCGCTGGAACTCGGGCTGGCGTGGCCGCCGCGCCGCCCTCCTGGCGACTTTCGCCTTTGTGATTGCGTTAGGAGCCTGGGCGGCGAACAGTCTCAGCCGCGTACACCGGTTTATTGCCTCATGAACTTCATCGTCATCGGCGTGAACCATCAGACGGCTCCGGTCGAGGTGCGCGAGCGGTTTGCTATTCCAGAGGCGCGGCTGCCAGAGGCGACGAAGTGTCTGGCTACGTACCCCGGTATTGAAGAGGGCATGATTGTCTCCACCTGCAACCGGGTTGAGCTGCTGGCCCGCACGGTGAATGGTAGTGCAGACATACACGGGTTCATGCGCCAGTTCTATGGCTTCGATCCTCAGCCGTATGGCCCGTATCTCTACGAACATCGCGAGCGCGATGCGGTGCGGCACGTTTTCCGGGTCGCTTCCAGTCTTGACTCAATGGTCGTAGGCGAGCCCCAGATTCTCGGGCAGGTGAAGGAAGCTTATGCCACAGCGCGCGCTGTGGGAGC
>CAZDYZ010000858.1:0-2882 GCA_964509525.1 uncultured Acidobacteriaceae bacterium | reverse complement strand
AGCATCTTCGGCTCTTTTTTCCCCGTGTGGATCTTCTGCTCCGTCGGCGGTCTCCTGCTGATGGTGGGCGCACGCGTCCTTATCGCTCGCACCGCCATCGCCGAATACCTTGCGGCGCCGGTGCTTCTGTATCTGAGCATGGCGACCTTCTTCACGTGCATGTTGTGGCTGCTGTTTTACAGCTAGGTAAAGACGATGCCGAATCAAGACACTGGCCAAACTGAGCGAGACAATCGCACCGCAAAACTTCACTGGTACGGTAGCGTCTTCACCGCAGCTATGGTCCTGCTGGCGCTGCTCGGCTTGATTGCTGTCTACTCGGTCACAACCCGGCGCCCTCAGACTGATGACGCGGAAATCTTTGCCAACTACATTGGAATCGCGCCGGTTGTCGAGGGGCCTATACGGCACCTGAATGTTGCCGACAATCAGCGCGTTAAACGCGGCGATCTGCTTTTCGAAATCGATGACCGGCCCTATAAATTCGCTCTTGACCACGCCGTGTCGGACCAGGCCGTCCTCGAAGGCCAGATCGTCGACGAGCAACGGCGTATTCAGGCCGAAGTGCACGCGGTGGCCGCCTCTGGGGCGGCAACCCGCAGTGCCACCGCCAACGTCGACCGAGCGCAAGCCTCGATCCGAGAGGCGGAGGCCGATGTCGAGCACTCCGAGGCTGCTCTGGATCGAGCTAGGGCCGAGTCGACCTACGCCGAAAATAACCTGCATCGGCTCGAGCCCCTGCTCGTCAAGCAGTACGTTACCGTCGACCAGGTGGACCAGGCACGCACGACGAAGCGAGCCAGCGCACAGTCTGTGCATGAGGCCGAATCGCAATTGGCCCTCAATCGAGCCCACCTCAACTCCATGCTGGCCGCCCTGGCGCAAGCCAAGGCCTCGGCAGAGCAGAGTGCAGCACAGCTTCATCAATCGCAGTCCAGCGTACTTACCCTCGATCCCCTCGTGGCCCAACGGCCGGGGCGGGCCGCCGCAATCGGCAACGCTCAGTACAACTACAGCCAATGCCGCGTCTACGCTCCATTCGACGCACGCGTAACCAACCTTGTCATTGCCGAGGGCGCTTATGCCCACATAGGACAAGAGATTTTCACGCTGATCGATACTCGCGTCTGGTGGGTGCTGGCGAATTTCCGTGAGACGCAGCTGAAGCATGTTCAGCCGGGTATGACTGCGGACGTGTACCTTATGTCTGACCCAGGATTGCGATTTACGGGCGTCGTCGAGAGCGTCGGGTACGGTGTTGTACCCGATCCTTCGCTCGTGGGGCGAATCAACCCTCCCGGTTTGCCCGATGTGCAACGCACTCTGAGCTGGGTACATCTGGCCAGCCGCTATCCCGTGCGCATTCGCATTGAGTCACCGTCCACTGATGGCATTCGTCTGGGTGAATCTGCAGTGGTAGTGATCCGCGGATACAAACGGAAGTCGTGATATGGCGACCCGAGCCACTCAGCTCCGCCTCCTTCCCACCGGCCGCTCTGCTTTTTGGCCCTGGTTTCGCGAATTCATTCGCTGGGAGATTAGTCCGTATCCAGGACGCGTCAACACCGTGGTCCGCATGACCATCGCGGCCACGCTGGTCATGTTCATCGTCGTGACGTTCCGCATTCCTAACGCATTCCTGGCTGCTCTCTTTGCGATTCTCCTGGCTCGCGAGAATCTTGCCGCTACCTTGCACGGCGGGCGAATGATCGTCCTTGCATTCGTCGGCGCGAGCCTCTACACCCTGCTCGGGATGATGCTGTTCCGCGGTTACCCCATTACGCATTTCTTTTGGGTAATCGCAAGCTTGTATCTGGTCTTTTTCGTCATGCGCACGACGACTAACTACGCGGCCGCATTGGCTTTCGCCATTCCGATTGGCGTTGCCTTGCCGATATGGGACCGCTCCTTGCCGAGCGAACTTCAAGTAGAGGGTACTCTCTGGCCTGTTTTGATCGTCGCCGTCGGGGCTGGCGTCACTATAGGAACCGAAGCGCTATACCGCATCTTCGATCGCTCCGACCCGCTTATCACAGCCGTCGGCAATCTCTTGTTCGAAGTGCAGCAGGTTGTGGAAAGCGCTGCCCATCTTCACGCCGCAGCTGAGTCGACCCGCAGCAAAATCATTCAATTCGATATGATCGGTACTGGCCGGCTCAGGTTGATGTTGCAGCGCCAAGGCTTGGACCCCATTCACCAGGCGCAACGCAGCGCGCTGATTTCGCTCGCGGGCCGGCTCATTGGTCTTGCCGCGAATGTCGAGCGCACTCACCCCCAGCCCGGCGACGATGACGTAATCCGCCTACGCGCACTTTCCGATAAGCTCGGAGCGCTCCGAACCGAGCTCCGGGAGTCAGGGATGATTTCTGCATCCCCTCCTGTGCTCGAGGGGCAGCCCTCCGCTAGCTTCCCGTTGCTTCAAGAGATGGAACGAACCGTCGCGCTCATCACCGAAGTTTTTCAACGCGATAGGATCGTTGATGGTTCGCAGAGCACGTCAGGACGGAACTGGTGGCGCGCTCTGTTTCTGCCGGATGCATTCCAGAACCGGGAATATCAACGCTTCGCCTTTGCCGGCTGCCTGGCTGCTACTGTTTGTTACGTACTCTACAACGCGCTCGACTGGCCCGGGATCGGCACCACAAGCGTTCTTACTTGCATCGTTACGGCACTGAGTACCATTGGCAGTTCGCTCCAGGCGCAGTTTCTCCGCCTTGCCGGCTTTGTTGCCGGAGGGCTGATCCTGGGAATTTCGGCGCAGGTTTTGATCCTGCCTGGTATCGACAGCGTCTTCGGATTTTCTCTCTTCTTCGCGGCGGGGACTGCGATCGCCGCGTGGTTCGCCACCTCTAGTCCGCGGCTTTCTTATTTTGGCGTGCAGA
>CAZDYZ010000857.1:0-1539 GCA_964509525.1 uncultured Acidobacteriaceae bacterium | reverse complement strand
GCCGCACGAAGTGATGAAGACCATCTCCAATCGCATCGTGAATGAGGTGAAAGGGATCAATCGCGTGGTGTACGACGTGACCTCAAAGCCGCCGGGCACAATTGAGTGGGAGTGAGGACTTGCGACCAGCAGTTCGGGATTCATCCTGGATATATTCCTTACACCCCCCACGCCTTGATTCCTCGACCCTATCCTTTTCTGGGTCGGACGGACGGGACCTCAAAGGACTTGCTGTTCTGAAAACCTGCAGCGCGTTGCATATGGTAACCAGCAGTTCTGTCGACTCAAGCCATCGATTGCGATCAGCAATCCAGCAGAGCGGGTCGTACTGAGCCGCTTACGGCCCATACATCCATGTCTCACTTGTGGCCTGGTCGTTCTCAGGATAACCACCTGTCAGCAGGACACTGCCGTCCCGGAGGCGGGTTTCGGTGAGGAAGTGCCAACTGTTGCTCAACTGGCCCGAAACAATGAGAAACTTGTCCGTTGCCGGGTTGTAGATCTCCACCAGCTTGCTTCCTCCGGCGATGAGCAGTTGCCCCGAAGTGAGTTGCACTGCTTCAGCGGGAAGCTTGAAGCGGGCATCGTTCAGGGGCGATGTGGCCGCAAACTTTGCGGTGCGGGGGTCATAGATTTCTGCACTGCTCAAGCTCCCACGCCAGTCGCGCTCATCCGAACCGCCGGCAATCAGCACCCGCCCGTCCGGCAGCAGACCTGCCGTGTGCTTGTAGCGCGCCGCGAGCAGGCTGCCCGTCAGCGTGAACTGCTTCGTCTTCGGATCGTACAGCTCGGCGGTTCCAGTGAGACTATCTCCGCGACCACCCGCGATAAGCACGCGCCCGTCGTTCAGCAAAGTAGCTGTATGCGAAATACGGCCGTAATGCATGGAGCCAACCACCTCGAAGGTCAGCAAGGCCGCGTGGAAGACCTCGGCCGAAGCGATTCCGCCCGGCGTGTCACCGCGGTCGGCGCCGCCGGCGAGAAGAACATCGCCGCTGGCTAGCAGCGTAGCGCTGGGACGGGCGCGGCACGACGTCATCTTTGCGATTACCGTGAACTTGCCTGTGGCGGGGTCGTACAGCTCGGCGGAATCGGTGCATCCGTGGCCGATCCACCCGCCTGCAATCAGCACCTTTCCCGAATGTAGCAGGACGGCGGCATGCCCAACTCGTCCCAGGCTCATCTCACCAGCCGGCTGAAACTTGCCGGTCGCGGGATCGTACAATTCAGCCGAACTGTAGAAGTCCTGGTTGCGGCGCATCCCCCCGACAATGAGAACTTTGCCATCTGGCAGCAAAGTTGCGCTGTGCCCAGAGCGCGGGTTCAGCATGGGCGCCGCAGCGCGGACGGAGCCGGCCTGTAAAGCTGCGTGGACATTCGTCCGAAGAGGCAGAAACGCGACAGCCGAAATGGTGACGGTGAGAGCAGCAAGCCAGAGGCAGGGTCGCTTCATAGGGTACCTCCTGTGCTGAGAAGACGCGCCCAGAGTCCATCTTGTTAGCAGGCAGAGTCGGGTCTAACGCACTCAGACTACCGGCT